>JALZCO010000551.1 GCA_030863015.1 Actinomycetota bacterium | reverse complement strand
ACCCCGGCCCCTGCCACGACCCCATCCGACTCCAGGCCGCCGTGCATTCCCGAGCTTCCGGTTCTCAAGCCTCCGTTGTGCACCCCCACCTCCAACACGACTTCCTCCCCCGCCGACGACTCCAGCTCCTCCGCCAAGGACTCCAGCTCGGCGCAGGTAGAGCTCCGGGCCAGCCGGACCGTGCTGGCCGCTGGCGCCCCCGACATGAAACCAGTGCGGCTCGGTGACATCGCAAAGATCACTGCCGAGCCCGCCACTCTCACCAGTTACACCCGCATCAATGGTGAGCCCAGCATCGGCATCGAGGTGACCAAGAAGCAGCAGGCCAACACCGTCGCGGTGTCCGATCAGGTCCACCAGGCGCTGCCGCAGATCACCGAGCTGCTCGGCGGCAGCGAACAAAACGCCCAGATCACGGTGGTGCTTGACCAGGCGCCGTTCATCGAGCAGTCGGTCCACGACCTCACCACCGAGGGCCTTCTCGGGCTGACCTTCGCTGTGTTGGTCATCCTCGGTTTCCTGCTGTCGGTCCGGGCGACGTTGGTGACGGCGGTGTCGATCCCGCTGTCCGTGCTCATCGGGATGGGCGTGCTCCATCTTGGTGGTTACACACTCAATATCCTCACCCTCGGCGCGCTCACGGTGGCGATCGGCCGGGTCGTTGACGACTCGATCGTCGTCATCGAGAACATCAAGCGCCATATCAGCTACGGTGGCCCGCGGGGTGCCGCGATCGTCACCGCTGTCGGCGAGGTGGCCGGCGCCATCACCGCGTCGACGATGACGACGGTGGCCGTGTTCGCGCCGATCGGACTGGTCAGTGGGCTAGTCGGTGAGTTGTTCCGGCCTTTCGCAGTCACCGTGACCGCGGCGCTGCTCGCGTCGCTGCTGGTGTCGCTGACCGTGGTCCCCGTGCTGGCCTCGGCAGCGCTGCGCAGTCCAACGCATCCCCTGCCGCGCCTGGCTGACACCAACGGTGACGATGCCGACAGGGCACTAGCCACGCGCACCGTGCTGCAGCGGGGCTACCTGCCGGTGCTTCAGGTGGCGCTGCGCCGACCGGTGCTGTCGCTGGTGGTCGCAGCGGCGATCCTGCTCGGCACCATGACGCTGTCCTCCCAGCTGCGCACGAACTTCCTCGGCGACGCGGGCGGCGACACATTGTCGGTGAGCCAAGAGCTGGCCCCAGGCACCGGGCAACCGCAGGCCAACACCGCAGCAAAGCGGGTAGAGGGTGTACTGGCCGAGACTCCGGGGATAGCGAGTTACCTGGTAACCGTGGGGTCGCCAGTGGACGCATCCGGCTTTGCCCCGCTCAGCCTCGTTAGCAGCGCCACTCGGTTTTCGGTCACGCTCGATGCTGGCGCGAAAGCGTCTGCGGTGTCCGATGACCTGCGGGCCCGCTTTGTCGCGCTGGGTGGGTCCGATGAGGTCGGCACACTGACCGTGCAGACCGGCCAGGGCGGCAATGACCAGCTACTAGTCGTAGTGCAGGCCGAGGACCGGGAGGTACTTGCATACGCCGCCGATCAGGTGCAGCAGGCCGTTGCTTCGATCCCGGGCGCCGCCGATGTGCGCAACAACCTGGCTGCTGCGCAGCCCATCGTCCAGGTTGCGGTTGACCGGAAAAAGGCTGCACGCGACGGGCTCACTGAGGCGCAGATTGGGCAGCAGGTATCGACGGTACTGAGCGGCACCACTGTCGGCACCCTGACCATCGACGGGGTGGAGCAAAGCGTGCTGGTACGTACCGGGACGGCTCCCGCCGACCTCGCGGACCTGCGGGAACTGCCGCTGCCGACCACGGCTGGCACCGTGGAGCTGTCTGAGGTCGCGACGGTAACGCAGTCAACCACCGCTCCGAGCATCAGCCACACCGACGGAATTCGCAGCGCCCAGATCACCGCGCGGCCGGCGGCCGATGACCTCGGTGCGGTCACCGCCGCGCTCCAAGCCAAGCTCAACGAGCTGGACCTCCCGGCAGGAGCCAGCGCCGAGATTGGTGGGGTCAGCGCGGATCAGAGTGACGCGTTCGCGGAGCTCACAATGGCCCTGCTGGTGGCAATCGCCGTGGTCTACATGGTCATGGTGGTGACATTCCGCAGCCTGCTGCAGCCGCTGGTGCTGCTCATCGCGATCCCGTTCGCGGCCACCGGTGCGCTCGGTCTGTTGCTGCTCACCGATACTCCGCTCGATGTCCCGGGGTTGATCGGGATGCTGATGCTCGTCGGGATCGTGGTAACCAACGCGATCGTGCTCATAGACCGCGTTAACCAATATCGGCGCGATGGACGCCCGCTATTCGATGCTGTTGTGGAAGGAGCTGCACAGCGGCTACGGCCCATCCTGATGACTGCGGTTGCGACCGTGTTCGCTTTGCTTCCGATGGCGCTCGGGCTCACCGGCGGCGGGGTGTTCATCTCCCAGCCGCTGGCCATCGTCGTGATCGGCGGCTTGGTCAGCTCGACGCTGCTGACCCTGGTGCTGGTACCAGTGCTCTACCTGCTCGCCGATCGCAAGCGCGGACGGCACCGCGAGCGGATAGTCGGGGCTGCATTAGCTCCGGAAAGAACGAGGCATTGAGCCATTCGCTCACGCGCACCCCGGGGATCATCTGGAGCGAGCTGTGGAGCAGCCTGCCGGAAGCCGAGCGAGGCGATGTTCAGCGGGTTGGCAAAGACGCTCCTGGTCGGTCCCAGGTCGGTGAGCCCCTCGATGTCGCGCAGACGTACCTGCACCTAATGCGGAACCGGCATACCACCGGTTGCACGATCACCATCCAAGGCGGCGCCGTCCTGGTCTGACTCGGGAGCTAGGCAGGACGTGCCGGTGCGACCCGGGTCAGCGTGGCGAGCGCGTTCATCAGCGAGGTATCGGGATGACCCGCGCCCTCCGGGACGGCCGTGGCCACCCGCCGGCATGCGGAGCGGCTGCCTACTTGGGTGGGGGCTGGCGACGCACGGCGTCGGTGAGCGTGGTGCGGAATGCCTTGGCGTCGCGGCTGCGGATGTAGGTCGCGACCGCGTCGTAGAAGCCTTGCTGGAACTGGGGGCGTGTTGCCTCTCCGTGCACGATCGACCACAGCACCATGCCACTCCGCAGCGCCTCCGCGGCCGATTGCTGGTAGGGCGTCAGCGACGAGACGTCGACGTCAGTCCGGATCGGCACCGAGCCCTTGACCTTGCTGAAGGCGAGTTGCGTGTCCGGGGAACCGAGGACGGCGAGGAATTCGGATGCCTTGCGGGGGTTATCGGATTGGCGGGCTCGTACGAAGGTATCTACCACGGCGACGTATGTCCCGTCGGTGCCGGGATAGGGCACCGCGCCGAAGGTCTTGCCGTCGACCGCCCCGGCGCTGACCAGCTCCCCGAAGGCTGAGTCGTTGAGAGTCTCGAAGGCGCACTCGCCGTTCGCGAGCTTCTTGGTGGCCGCATCCCACGTCAGCGCCGCCGCCTGGGGGTCGGCGTAGTCCAGGATCTGCCCGAACCGGCGCAGCGCCTCGGTTACGGAGTCGGAGTCCCAGTGGAATCGATCCTCGGCGATCCGCCGCCACCCGTCGGCGCCGACCACGCTGAGCAGGGTGTTCTCGAACAGCGCGGTGGTGGTGAACGGGTCCTTGGCTCCCAGGCACAGTGGCGTGATGCCGGCTTTGTCCAGCTTCGCCAAGTCATCGAGGAAGGTCGGGGGCAGGTAGCCGGCTCCCGGCTGCGCCACGCCGGCCTTCGCCAGCAGGGCGGTGTTGTAAAACAGCATGTTGCCGCGGTGGGCGCTAGTCGGCACCCCGTACGGTTTGCCGTCGACGGTAAGCCCGTCGCGGATGACCTCCGGCAGGACCGCTGCCAGCCCGCCCTGGCCGTAC
>JALZCO010000540.1 GCA_030863015.1 Actinomycetota bacterium | reverse complement strand
CCTAAGGGAGCTGCCGGCTAAGGACCGCCCCGCCCACGAGGGCGGCAACGGCAAGTTGAGCGAGAGCGTCCGGAGAGACTTGAACTCCTAGCCTTCTGATCCGTAGTCACAAGCAGCACCCCGCCAGTACCTGCAACTTGTCCATGGATGGGCTTGATCCATGAGCTTACGTCCGAGGATGTCCATGTTCGTCCGTAGTCGTTGATGTACCAACTGATGTAGCCGAGGAGGATCTTCAATAGCGGCTCTGATCGGTTGGGTGTCGCCCGCCGAGCAGCTGATGCTGAGTCAGGTGTTTCTTGACCAGACTCTCCAACAGGGCTAGGGATCAGTGATGATCTTGCGCGTGCGGCTCGTGTGGTATCCCGTCGGCCTGGCGCAGCCCGACCACGCGGCGGTCCAGGGGCAGCCCTCGACGGAACCGGTGCGTGCCCCGTGTGGCTCTGCCCCTGGGCTGTCGTGTGGTAGCCCTTGGGGGAGGTCGGCGGGATGACACACCCGGCCCACCCCGGCCCAGCCGCAGCAATTCTGTGCCCGGCCATCCCGGAGGCCTGCCTGCCCGGCGAGGGCGCGGTCCTGCAAATTGACAAGATTCTGGGAGACCAAGCCAGCCCTGATCACAGCCCCGAGACCGGCGCTGACAGATCACAGTGGTTTACGGTCACATCAGGTCCTGGTGGCCGAGCGAACAGCGCCGCCGGATCCGACTCGTCGACGGGAAGGCGGTGTTTCCCGGGGGACCGACCCGGTGCTCGGCGGACTCCACCTCACGATGCTGCTGGGCCCCAGACAACGCGCCGGCCGATTCCTTCTCCCAACCCACCATCGACCGGATCCTCACGCTCGCCTAGCACGAAACACCGGCGAACGATGTTCACATCGACGGGCAGCAAGCTATCCATCAACGTGCAAAGCGGGTGACGGGAATCAAACCCCCGCATGGTCAGCTTGGAAAGTTGGGCGGGGGATGGGTACGTGCTGATCGCGGGGTTTCCGGTCTGGCTCATCGGTGCGAGATCGCCTGAGGTGTGTCGATGTGAGGCATGGTGGGAGGCGCTTGATGAGCGGCACCTACGCCGTGACGATCGGCAGATAAGACACGCTCGCCCCAGATTGGAATAGTCTCACCTGCGGATGTCAGCAGGCGCGCTGCGGCTATCCGCTCGCGCGGTAGTGGCCGCGGAGGCCAAGAACACAAACCCTGCGACGCCCAGTACCAGGTGCAGGAAGCTTTCCGGCCCGTCCAGCCGCAACGGCGTCGCTGCGTCCCCGTTGCCCGCGCTCTGACCGGTGATGACCAGGTACAGCACCGCGAATCCCGCCATCTGCAGGGCCGACCAGCCGACCAAGCTGTGCTGGCTACGCACGGAGAGCAGCGAAGCGATGCCCACCAACACCAGCAGGAGGCTGTGCAACGGGGTGATTTCGAAGAGCAACACCGACGCATCGGCAGTCCAGCTCGACCCGGAGACGGCGGCGGAGACCAGTCCGGCGATTCCCAGCACCAGCAGCAGCATGCCTTGCGTGATCACCAGCAACCGCAGCCACCGTGGTGAACGAGTGGGTTGGGGCATTGCGACGCACCCTCCTGATAGCTCCGGACGGCCAGTGCGGCCTCCGGCGGATGTACCCAGTACCTGAGCACCGTGAACCGGTGTTCACGTAGCAGGTAAGGAAGTCCGGTCAGACCGTGCGGAAAAGGCTGCGTTCGGGAGACCTAGTGAGGTTGGGTTAGTCGCCGTGTGAGCGCCCACCCATCGTTCTTGGGGTGTCACGCGATGATCAGTGGGACCTTGCGCGCCAGTGCGCCGCGCGCCCGCTTCCTCACCAGTCTTGGTCGTCGCCCGATCTTGGTACCGGGGGCTCGACGCGAGCCCCGAATCTCTGGGACGGCGCGGGTGTGACCTCCGTTGGAGTGGGTACTCCACCCCCGCGGTGGATCCGCGCCGCGCCCTGACCCTGCGCCACGCCGTGCCGGCGTATCGGACGAGGAGCCCGTGGAGATCATCCCGCTTGACGAGCATCACCTGCTGATCTTCTGGGTGCAGTTCGTCGTCTTGATGCTTGTAGCCCGTTTGTTTGGCGCAGTGATGAACCGCATCGGCCAGCCAGCGGTTGTTGGCGAGCTCGCGGCTGGCCTGGTGCTCGGGCCCACGGTGTTTGGTGCGCTGTGGCCCTCGGGAGCGGAGTGGCTTTTCCCTCGGGATGAGGCGCAGTCGGCGATGCTGCTCATCGTCGGCTGGGTCGGCATCGTGATGCTGTTGGTC
>JALZCO010000522.1 GCA_030863015.1 Actinomycetota bacterium | reverse complement strand
GGCCCCCACTGTGGACGTCGTGTTGCCGTGCCTGGACGAAGCCGAAGCGCTACCGGGCGTGCTGGCTGCGATGCCGGTTGGCTACCAAGTGCTTGTCGTCGATAACGGCAGCACCGATGACACCGCCGCGGTCGCCGCCGCCTGCGGTGCCACCGTCGTTGCCGAGCCACGGCGCGGCTACGGCGCCGCGGTGCACGCCGGATTGGTCGCCGCGACCGCCGACCTGGTCGGCGTGCTCGACGCTGACGGATCACTTCCGCCGCAAGCCCTGCCCGAACTGGTCGCCGCGGTCACCGGCAACACCGACCTCGCCGTCGGCCGCCGGATACCGCAGTCCGGTGCCTGGCCCTGGCATGCCCGAGCCGGGAATACGGTACTGGCCGCGCTGCTGCGCCACCGCGGGTTGGCCGTGCACGACATCGCACCGATCCGGGTCGGCCGCCGGCAGGCGCTGCTCGACCTGGGCGTCACCGACCGCGGCTGCGGCTACCCGCTCGAGCTGCTGCTGCGGGCCGGGGCTGCTGGCTGGGTCGTGCGCGAGTTCGCCGTCGACTACCGTCCGCGCGTTGGCGGGCGGTCCAAGGTGTCCGGATCGGTCCTCGGCACGGTGCGAGCAACGCGTGACATGGCCGCGGTGATGCGGCGGATCAGCCCAGCGGGCGCTCTGGATATCCCAGCTGCACCTCGCTGACGTCATCCAGCGCGGCCCGGATGGCAGGGGCCAGCTCCACCTCCTCGGCGGCCAGCGAGCCGGCCAGCTGGGCGGTGTCCCGGGCACCGACGACCGGCGCGACCACCCCCGGCCGGTCCCGGACCCAGGCCAGCGCCACCTCCAGCGGGGAGGTGCCCAGCCCGTCGGCTGCGGTCATCACGGCCTGCACGATCCGGGTCGACCGGTCGGTGCGGTGATGCTCGACATAGCGCGCGAAGTGCGGCGAGGCTGCCCGGGAATCGGAGGGGGTGCCGTTGCGGTACTTGCCGGTGAGCACCCCGCGGGCCAGCGGCGCCCAGGGCAGCAAGCCCACCCCGTGATAGGCCGCCGCGGGCGCCAGCTCCCGTTCCACCCCCCGCTCCAGCAGCGAGTACTCCACCTGGGTGGACACCAGCGGCACGTCGCAGAGGACCTTCGCAGTGGCCAGCTGCCAGCCGGTGTAGTTGGACACCCCGACGTAGCGCACCTTGCCGCAGCGCACCGCGTCGGTCACCGCGGACAGCGTCTCCTCCAGCGGCACCGTCGGATCCCAGGCGTGCAGTTGCCACAGGTCGACGTGGTCGGTGCGAAGACGACGCAGCGAGCCTTCCAACGCCGACAGCAGCGCCGCGCGGGACGCGCCGCCACCGAATGGACCATCATCGCGGCGCGCCACCGCCTTGGTGGCCAGCACCACCTCGTCTCGGGGGATGACGTCGGCCAGCAACCCACCCAGGATCCGCTCCGACTCGCCCTCGTTGTACACGTCTGCGGTGTCCACCAGCGTGCCGCCGGCATCGATGAACGCGACCAGCTGGGTGGCGGCCTCCTCGGCGTCGGTGTCGCGGCCCCAGGTCATGGTGCCCAGCGCCAGCCGGGACACCCGTAGCCCGCTGCGGCCGAGGAGACGCTGTTGCACGGGGGCACGCTAGCGCCTGCTGGTGCCGGTGCCGGGACCCGTAGGGTGCAGCCGCGTGAGCTGGCTGCAAGCCCTGGTCCTGGGACTCGTTCAGGGCCTCACCGAGTTCCTCCCGATCTCCTCGTCAGGGCACCTGCGGATCGTCTCGGAGATCTTCTTCGGTGACGATGCCGGCGCAGCGTTCACTGCGGTGACCCAGCTGGGTACCGAGGCCGCAGTGCTGATCTACTTCGCCCGCGACATCGGCCACCTGGTGGCGACCTGGTTCCGCGGGTTTGTCTCGGCGCGGGTCCGCGCCACCGCCGATTACCGGATCGCCTGGCTGGTGATCATCGGCACGATCCCGATCGGCGTGCTGGGCTTCATTTTCGAAGACCAGATCCAGACCTCGGGACGGAACCTGTGGATCATCGGCAGCACCCTGATCGTGTTCGCTCTGGTACTGGCCGCTGCGGAGCGTTACGGCCAGCAGCGACGCCCGCTGGAGC
>JALZCO010000470.1 GCA_030863015.1 Actinomycetota bacterium | reverse complement strand
CGATAAGGGTGTCAATCGAGCCTTCGCCATCAGAGTTGGCTCCTTGCAGGACAGGCTTGATATTGGCGTTGAGATGGAAGATGTTCTCGGGGTCTTACCCGCCCTTCGATCCGATCTAGTCGGTCGTATTTGGCCGCGCCGTAGGCCGACCGCACGCGGTCCTCGTCGGACTCAACCATGGTGTTGATGTACCCTCGCCGCTGCCTATCACGTGGAGAAGCAACGCCTCCCAAAAGGCACGTACCCACCTCGATCGGCAGCCTGCAGGTCCGAAGCAAGGTCGACGATGATCGCACCGAATCGGGGTGAGCGCCCGCCGGCGAGGGCAGTGTCGTCATCGCGGACCTGGCTGTAGGCACCGTCGAGCCGATAAAAAAGTACTAATGACATCGGTGATTTCTTCAGTGGCACGTGCTCGGGTGACCACCTCGATCACCCCATCGGAGAGGTCCTCGATGAACGTGCCCTCCTCACAACAGTAAACCCCCAGGCGTTGGACTCATCAAACATCTTTTGAAGTTCGTCGTACGCATGGAGCCACCATGTCAAACAGTGGTGGCAACGTCTCTCGGATCCGCCGGACGCGCTGACCGTGCTCGTCGTCTGCGCCGAAGCCGACCAGCAGAAGAACATAACCACGTCGGAAGTGGTGCTGCGCGGGCACAAATGGGGCCGGCGGAGCGTTTAAGGAGCCGACTGTCGATGCTGAGCCCAAACCTTCGGTTCAACCACCCCACGCCGCCCCCAGCGTGAGCCCTCCGACACCGGTATGGCCGACCAACCCAGCGGGCACCGCCAGCCCATGAGCCTGGGTGGCCACGTCCATGTCCGAAAGAAGTGCGCCACCGCCGATCCTGACGTGCCGGGGCTCCGGATCAACCGTCACCTCCCGCAGCTCACTCAGGTCGATCATCAGGCCGTTGTCACAGATGCCCGTGCCCGCGGTGTCGTGCGCACCGCCCCGATGGGAGATTCCCATCCCTACTTCTCCAGCCCTGCGTAGCCGATTTCGACGAAGGTGAGGATCCCGACGACGAGGGTGGTTCCTCGTCGGTGTGTTCCGTGGCGTGTGTTGCGGTGGCCGATGTGGTCGCGAGCGCGTAGCCATTTGGCGGTGAGTGGTCTTGAGTGCTCGGCGGGTGGTGGATCAGCGACGAGATTTGGTGGCGAAGTGCCCACTCCGCCAGCTAGTCGTTGAAGCAGGCAGTTTGAAAGGCCATCGCGGGGCCCGAGTGGACCCAGCCGATGTCCTGGTCGACTGCTGGCGGCGGACGCGCTTGGTGAGTTACTTGGCTTGGTACCCGTGGCAGACACGGCAACAGCAATACTTGAGGTAGCGCCCCCATCAGCCGGACCGGTGTGCTCGCCTAGACTCGGTTCACATCTCACTGCCCGGCAGCCGTGCGCAGCCGGGCGCGTTCTCGTCTGGCCCTAGGAGTATTCCGTGAAGAGCACCGTCGAACAGCTCAGTCCGACGCGCGTCAAGATCAACGTCGAGGTGCCGTTCGACGAACTCAAGCCTGATTTCGATCGCGCTTACAAGAAGATCGCCCAGCAGGTTCGCATTCCCGGATTCCGGCCCGGCAAGGCGCCGGCCCGGATCTTGGAGCAGCGGCTGGGTCGCGGCGCGGTACTCGACGAGGTGGTCAGTGAGGCGGTGCCCGCGAAGTACGTCGAGCTTGTCACCTCAGGCAAGGTTCACCCGCTGGGCCGTCCGGAGCTCGAGGTGACGAAGATCGAGGACGGTGACCACCTAGTGTTCACCGCAGAGGTCGACGTTCGGCCGGAGATCGAGATGCCCGCGTTCGGTGAGCTTGCGGTGTCCGTGGACGACGTTGAGGTGACTGACGCCGAGATCGACGAGCAACTCGACGGGCTGCGTTCGCGCTTCGGCACCCTGACTGGAGTCGAACGTCCGGCGCAGCAGGACGACTTCGTTTCGCTCGACCTGTCGGCCACGATCGACGGGCAGGAGGTCGAGGAGCTGGCGACCACGGGCCTGTCATACCAGATCGGCTCCGGTCAGCTCATCGAAGGCATCGACGATGCGCTGATTGGGGCGTTAGCCGGAGAGGAGCGAACCTTCACTACCACTCTCGTCGCCGGACCACATGTTGGGAAGCAGGCCGAAGTGACGGCCAAGGTCCAGGCGGTGAAAGAGCGTGAGCTGCCCGCGGCCGACGACGAGTTCGCCCAACTCGCCAGTGAATTCGACACCATCGACGAGCTCCGCACGGACCTGCGGGAACGGCTCGGCCAGGTCAAGGCGATGCAGCAGGGCGCGCAGGCCCGGGACAAGGTGCTCAAGGCGCTGCTGGACACCACCGAGGTGCCGCTGCCGGACTCGATCGTCGACGCCGAGCTGCAGTCGCGCAAGCACGACGCCTTGCACGCCTTCGACCACGATCAGCAGCGTCTGAGCCAGTGGCTGGAGCGGGAGGGCCACACCGCCGAAGAATTCGAAACTGACCTGCGCAAAGCCGCGCAGGAGACGGTGAAGGCCCGCTTGCTGCTCGACGCCATCGCCGACGCCGAGGAGCTCTCGGTCACCGACGAAGAACTCAGCGAGCGCATCGTCTACCAGGCGCAGCGCCACGGCGTCAGCCCGAACGAGTACGTCAAGCAAGTCCAGGAAGCGGGCGAGTTGGGCGGCATGTACGCCGACGTACGCCGTGGCAAGGCGCTGGCCACGGTAGTTCGTCAGGCCACCGTCACCGACGCTGCTGGCAACCCCGTCGACATCGAGGCACTGGTCAGTTCGGTGACGCCCCAGCGAGCGGAGTCGGCTGGATGACTCAGTCCGGACTATGTAGGCGGCAACCCGGCGTGACGCTCTGAGCGAACGGAGGGCGCGTCAGGACTTAGCCGACGCCCGCCTTCGTTAGGGTCGGCAGTGTCCACATCGTCGTGTTCGGTGACTCCGAGCTGGACCTCACCCATACCGGACCTAGTGACAGAAAGCAGGCATACGTGACCTCGGACCACATCGCCTCGGCCGTGCCGCTGCGGGACGCCCCCGCGATGCGGACCGCCTCGGCTGGCCTCAACCTCACCGACTCGGTGTATGAGCGGCTGCTTCGCGAGCGCATCATCGTGCTCGGCTCCCAGGTCGAGGAGAACATCGCCAACCAGATCTGCGCTCAGCTGTTGCTGCTGTCCGCGGAGGATCCCGACCAGGACATCCGGCTCTACATCAACTCACCGGGCGGCTCGGTGACCGCAGGCATGGCCATCTACGACACCATGCAGCTGATCGAGCCTGACGTGGCGACCTATGCGA
>JALZCO010000441.1 GCA_030863015.1 Actinomycetota bacterium | reverse complement strand
CCCGCTAACTCCGCGAACAGAGATCGACGGTTTTGGCCGCCAACACGTGAGTGACGGCCGCGTTCACCCGCGACTCGGGAAGGGATTCGTCAGCGACGGCCTGCTCAAGATGGTCCAGCACCTCGGGCAGCCGATCCGTGGTGATCCACAGTGCCATGTCCACGCCAGCCGCCAGAGCTTGACGCACCGCCTCGGGCAAGTCGACCCGGTCGGTGATGGCCGCCATGGCAGCGAGATCGTCGGTGAACACCAGACCGTCGAAGCCGAGCTGATCACGCAGTAGTGCCAGTGCTGCCGGGCTGATGCTCGCCGGGGTGTCCTGCTCGGTGAGCCCGGGTACATCGAGGTGGCCGATCATCACCGCAGCGGAATGACCATCGAGTAACTGCCGGTATGGCAGCAGGTCGATCTCCTGCAGCTCGGCCAATGGCGGTGTACGCACGGAGCCACGGTGGGAGTCACCGGTGGCCCGCCCGTGTCCGGGAAAGTGCTTGAACACCGGCAACACCCCGGCGTCGCGCAGTCCCTTGGCGAAGGCACCGGCGTAACGCGCCGCGGTGTTCGGGTCGCGGCTGAAGGAACGATCCCCGATCACGGCACCGTCCGGTTGGCTGGAGACGTCGACGCTGGGGGCGAAGTCAACGGTGACACCCCGAGCTCGCAGCTGACCCCCACGCTGCACGGCGAGCTCGTAGACCTGCTCGATGGACAGGTTCGCCGCCATGGATCGAGCACTGGGCAGCTCACCGTCGAGGGTGTCGATCCGCTGCACCCGGCCACCCTCGTCATCCACCGCCACCGCTACCGGCAGCTCAGCCGCGGCCTGCACCTGCTTCAGTGCTCCGTCGGACAGCAAACCGGTGGCTGAGCCGGGTAGGAAGATCCCCCCGACCTGCTCGGATCGAACGACAGCGAGCGCTTCTTGCGGCGCCCGAGAGTCCACTCCGACCATGAGTAGCTGGGCCAGCCGGCGCCGGATCGGTAGCGCTGCGACAGCGGACTCCTGGGTGCACCGCATGAGCTCGATCGTTGGCATCGGCTCCGTCAACGGCGCTGACGGCGCTGACGGCGCTACCGGCGCTACGGCCCTGGCGGAGTTGGACGCCTGCGGTTGCTGCCCGCCCCGCATCGCCAGCGTGCCCACGACGATCGCAGCCGCGCCGACCACAAGCACCGCCACAAGGCCCGACCAGTGCGTTGCCGATCGTCGCGATCGGTGCGTCACGGCCGCCCCTCGGGGGAGGGAACGACAGGCGAGAACACCACGGCACGGCTGTGGTCGACGAACACGCGCGGCACTTTAGCGACCGCCAGCTAACGAACTGAGAGGGACTGGCGATTACGCCTTGTGCTGAACCCATCACAGCAGAGCACGGGTTGGTTCATCTGCGTGGTACTGCAGAAAGGAAGAATTCTTGATGTTGAGACGTTTCGGAGCGTGCCTGGCCGTTGTGTCGTCGATCCTTGTCGCGACCGCCCTTCCGGGCACCGCGGCCGCGCACGACGATTGGAACTATGGCCGCGCTGAGTTCTCCATCTGGTTGACCCCTGACCAGGTCCAGGGCGGAGGGGATCGGGGCGCTATCGGCGCCGCGCGGCTCACGTTCGACGAAGACCAGAGGGTCGCCTGCTACGTGATCGAGTGGAGAAACCTCGAGGGCGATGTCACCGCCGCACATCTGCACGCCGCGCGCCGGTACGACAACGGTCCGCACGCGATTGATTTCTTCAACGATCGACGCTACGACGGTGACCACGCTACGGTCGCGGGCTGCGTGACGAGCAACCGGGAGACGATCCGGGACATCATCGAGCATCCATCGGACTTCTACCTCAACATCCACACGACCAGATACGAGGCTGGCGCAATTCGTGGCCAGCTCGATTAGCTGAACGGGGTGGTCGCGCTGCCACGGCTGCCCCGGTCCGTGGCAGCCGTGGCAGCCGCAGTCACTACTGGTTCAGTGGGATCGCGATGTCGACCACGTTGCGGCCGAGGCCGCTTCCGACCTGCTCGGCCTTACCGGAGAGCAGGGTGATCCGGTAGAGCCCGTACTGGCCGTTGACCGGCAGCGCGGCGTAGCCCACCTGGTCGGTGATCGAGCCACCGCGGGCCGTGCTGTAGACGTCGAACCCGGAGTTGGGACCGGCGTCGACGGTGAGCTTGCCGGTGGGGGCGAGCTGGCCGGAGTTGGCCGGCGACTGCAGCGCGACCTGGTCCTGTGTGGTGTCCAAGACGAACAGGGTGGTGGCGGTGTTCGGATCAGTGTCATTGTTCGTGTACGCCGCGCCGCTGATTCCAGCAGCGGTCGAGGTG
>JALZCO010000413.1 GCA_030863015.1 Actinomycetota bacterium | reverse complement strand
GGGTTGGTGGGGTTGCCCAGCACCACAAGGTCGGCTTCGGCGGGAATCCGCTCCGGCCGCAGTCGGTGCCCGGTGTCGGTCGACACCCGCTTGACGGCGATGCTCGCGGTGCGCAGGACCACCTCTGGTTGGGTGAATGACGGGTGCACCACCGCGGCTAACCGGCGCGCCAGTGCCGGCAGCAGGGCGAAGCCCTCTGCGACCCCGCCGAGTACGAGCACTTCGGCAGGGTCGCGACGGTGTCGGGCAGCCACCGCCGAGCGAGCCGCCCGGTCCTGTGCTGCGCAGGGATAACGACCGAGCCCATCCAGCGCCGCGGACAGCCGCTCACGCAACCACGCCGGAGGCCCTTCACCGCGCACGTTCACGGCGAAGTCGAGCAACCCCGGTGCGGCGTCGACATCCCCGTGGTGGCGCAGCAGCTGGTCCATCGGCATGCACGCTAGCGCGTGCCGGGGTCATAGCCGCGTCCGATGGTAAGGGCTGCTCGGATCGACTACGGGTCAGGAGGCCGGATCCTCGCCGCGGGCGCCGGCGCGGGTGCGGGCTGGGTCCACCTCACGCTCCGGGTGGCGGCGCAGGTACTCGTCCTCAAGCTCAGCGGTGCGGCTGGTGTGCGCTCGAAGCGCGTCCAGCGAACCGTGCAGGAACGTGCCGTGCCGGGTCTCGTGGAGATGCTGCAACTCGCGCAGCAGATCGCTTTCTGCAAGGTCCTCCGGGCTCACACCTGACACGTCGTTCCCCTCTCCGATTCCGATGTCGCACATGATATTTCTGCCGTGGGACGTTTGCGCCTCGGCCTACTGCACGATCGCTAGCCCCGACGTCATGGCGGCGCCAGCCGCCTGTCCCCGGCGAGGCTCGGCAGTGTGCCGCCAGGACTGGGCACAACTGTGTCTCATGGCCAAGTGGCAGTAACTGTCCGACCCACAGATAGCTTGGGGCCCATGGACGGGAAACTCGAACTTGTGCCCATTCCCGTAACCGACGTCGACCGCGCGAAGGCTTTTTACGTGGAGCAAGTCGGTTTCCACGCCGGACGGCAACACGTGGGCGCTGCAACAGCTGCCGCCGCGAAGCTAGGGTGCCGATCGGGGGCTGCTTCACCAGTGATCGGCCAGAATGAGTGATGTGAGTAGCAGCGACGCCGACCGCAAGTGCGTGCACGTCTGCTTCGTGTGCACCGGCAACATCTGCCGTTCTCCGATGGCCGAGATCGTCTTCACGGAGGCGCTGCGCCGGGAAGGCCTGGCCGACCGGGTGCGGGTGAGCAGTGCGGGAACCGGTGACTGGCACGTCGGCGACCCTGCCGATCCTCGCAGCGCCGAGACCCTGCGCCGAGCCGGCTACGACTGCAGGCACGTCGCCGCGCAGGTCGGCGCGCAGCACTTGTCTGCCGATCTGGTGGTGGCATTGGACTCCGGGCATCTCGCGGCACTGCGCCGGCTGGTGGCGCAACCGGATCGGGTGGTGCTGTTGCGATCATTCGATCCGGCCGCCGATGGGAACCTTGATGTGCCCGACCCGTACTTCGGTGGCAACCGCGGCTTCGACGAGGTACTCGGCATGGTGCACGCGGCGGTACCTGGGCTGCTGGCGTGGGTACGCAGCCGGCTATGACTACGGCCGGGACTGCGGCCGGCGAGGCCGTCGCCGCGATTACCGGGCAGCCGGTGCGCGCCGCGACCCGCCATGGCAGCATCTGGTTGATCGAGTTGGGTGACGGACGCACCGTGGTGGCCAAGCGGGGCGAACCTGGCCAGGCCCTGGCCGAGGCGGCCGGGTTGCGCTGGTTGCAGGTACCCGGCGGCCCGCCGGTGCCGCGGGTGCACGGACACGACGAGCAGTGGCTGGTCACCGAACACGTGCCGGGTGGCCGGCCGAGCGCTGCCGCTGCAGAGCGGCTCGGGCGTCGACTCGCCACGCTGCACGCCGCGGGAGCTGCGGCCTTCGGCGCCTCACCGCCAGGAGCGCCGCAGCAGGGGTGGATCGGTGCCGCTCCGATGGCCAACGTCACCGGGGCGCAGTGGCCCCAGTGGTACGCCGAGCACCGGGTGTTGCGCTATCTGCGCAGTGCCGTGGACCGCGGCGCCGTGGACGCCACCGGCGCCCATGCGGTGCACCAGGTCTGTGCACGGATCGACGAGCTGGCCGGGCCAACCGAGCCGCCGGCCCGGTTGCATGGTGACCTGTGGGCGGGCAACGTGCACGCCGGTGCCGACGGGCAGCTGTGGCTGCTTGACCCCGCGGCGCATGGCGGGCACCGGGAAACCGACCTGGCGATGCTCGCCCTGTTCGGCCTCTCGCACCTGGAGCAGCTGCTCGCCGGCTACCAAGAGGTCGCTCCCCTGGCATCCGGTTGGCAACAGCGCGTCCCGATGCACCAGCTGTTCCCGCTGCTGGTGCATGCGGTCCTGTTCGGTGGCGGCTATGGCGCCAGCGCAGCCGCCGCGGCACGCGCAGCGCTGGGCTGAACACGGGTTACCGTGGTGGGGTGCGGTGGCGGTTTCTGCTGCGTCCTGGCTGGGTGGCGCTGACGGTGGCGGTGGTGTGCTTCTCCGTCGCCGCATTCACCCTGCTGGGACCATGGCAGTTCGGACGGGCGGAGCAGCGTGCCGAGCGCAACGCCGCCATCGAACGCTCCTTCAGCATCCCGCCACAGCCGCTACGCGAGGTACTCACCGCCGGCGCGGCGCCGGCGCACGGCACCGAGTGGCGGCAGGTCCTGGTCACCGGCCGCTACCTGCCTCACGCTGAGACGGTCGTGCGGCTGCGCACCGTGCAGGGGGCGCCGGCGTACGAAGTGCTGATCCCGCTCGAGCTGGCGGACGGATCGGCCGTGCTGGTGGATCGCGGCTATCTACGTCCGGTCGAGGGGCAGGTGCCCGCCTATCCCCCGGTGCCCGGTGGCGAGGTCACCGTGACCGGCCGGTTGCAAGCCGACGAGCCGGACCCGCAGGGTGGTGAGGTCGTGACCCAGGACGGTCACCGGCAGGTGTACGCGGTGAATACCGACACCGTGAGCGCGGCCACTGGAGTGCGACTTGAGCCGGGTTACGTACAACTCGCCGAAGGTGCCCCGGGAGTGCTGTCCGCGCTGCCGCTACCGCAGCTGGATGCCGGGCCGTCTTTCGCCTATGCGCTGCAGTGGCTGGCATTCGGCGCGATGGCCCCGCTGGGGCTGGCCTACTTCGCCTGGCGAGAAGCGACCGGCTGGCGTCGCGAGCAGGGGTCTCCGGCTGCCGACGACCCGCACGATCCACCGATGGCCGCGCTCGCCGACCGCTACGGCCCCCGGTAAGTATGGCTACTGAGCCAGGACCGCCAGCACCGCGCACAGTGCCGCGGCCGCCAGCCCGATGACGCTGGACAGCTCGACCCCGCGGGTGAGATCACCGGCGTCAGGAGCGCGGCCGTGGCCCAGGATCGGGCGCTGCTCGGTCCCGTGCGGGTACACCGTGCGCCCTCCCAGCCGTACCTCCAGAGCACCCGCGAACGCCGCCTCGACCTGCCCGGCATTGGGGCTGGGATGCGC
>JALZCO010000396.1 GCA_030863015.1 Actinomycetota bacterium | reverse complement strand
ATCGATGTAGCCGGCCACCTGCTGGCGCAGCGGCGTGACGAAGTCGGCGAGCACCTCAGCGACGTCAGACTTCAGCGCCCCGTATCCCTGGCCCGCATAGGCTGCCACGAGGTCGTCGATGGTGCGCCCGGACATCGCCGAGTAGATCACCAACAGGTTCGAGACGCCGGGCTTGGCGACCGGGTCGTAGTGGATCTCCCGTCCGGTGTCAGTGACCGCTGAGCGGATCTTGCGGGCGGACACCTTCGGGTCATCGAGCAGGTCGATCACTCCGGCCGGCGAGGACGTCGACTTGCTCATCTTCGCCGTCGGCTCGGCCAGGTCGTAGATCTTCTCCGCGCCCTTGACGATGTGCGGTGCGGGCACGGTGAAGGTCGGGCCGTAGCGGGAGTTGAAACGCTGGGCGAGGTCCCGGGTCAGCTCGACGTGCTGGCGCTGGTCCTCTCCCACCGGAACCTGGTCGGCCTGGTAGATCAGGATGTCGGCAGCTTGCAGGATCGGGTAGGTAAACAGCCCAACCCTGACCCGGTCGCTGCCTTGCTTGGCTGACTTGTCCTTGAATTGCGTCATCCGGGCCGCCTCACCGAAGCCGGTAAGGCATTCCAGCACCCACGACAGCTGAGTGTGCTCGGGCACATGGCTTTGCACGAACACCGTGGAGCGATCCGGATCGACGCCTAGCGCGAACATCTGCGCCGCCGCGACCCGGGTCCGGTGGCGCAGCTTTTGGGGGTCCTGCTCGATGGTGATCGCATGCAGGTCAACCACGCAGTAGAACGCGTCGTGGTCGGCTTGCAGGGCCACCCACTGCCGGATCGCACCGAGGTAGTTGCCGAGGTGGAACGAGTCCGCAGTGGGCTGGATCCCGGACAGCACCCGGGGGCGCCCGCCAGTGACACGGTGGGTGACGTGAGACGACATACCGCGATTGTTGCAGCCGGGGCGCGGTCAGCTGCAGTCGCTGCCCGGCATCGGCTCCAGGTATAACTGTGCTGCCCAGCGGTCGGGCCCCAGCTCCCGGTAACCGTTGCGGGTCGTCAGGTTGGCAGAGACCACCGCGTCCGCGGCCAGGGTTTCCACGACGGGGTCCCTACTGTCTGGCCCGGACCGCACGTTGAGGCTGTCCGCGGTGACCCTCATCGTGCACGGGCCCGACCCACCGTCCACACCATCATCCTCGGAATACAGCACGATCACACCTATCACCACGGCCGACACCAGGATCCACTGCCACCGCTTCGTGGGCTTCCAAGCCACCGGTTCACCCCGCCGTCCGTCCAGTGATCTCTCAGTGCATGGCCTGGCGCAACCCCCCTTCAACCTCACCGAGGAACTCCTCGGTGCTCAGGAACGGGGTATCTGGACCCACCAGCAGCGCCAGGTCCTTGGTCATCTTGCCGCCCTCGACAGTGTCGATGCAGACCTTCTCCAAGGTCTCAGCGAAACGGGTGACCTCTGGGGTCGCGTCCAGCGTGCCCCGGTGACGAAGACCCCCGGTCCACGCGAAGATCGACGCGATCGGGTTGGTCGACGTCGGCTTGCCCTGCTGGTGCTGCCGGAAATGGCGGGTGACGGTGCCGTGCGCGGCCTCCGCCTCGACGATCCGGCCGTCCGGAGTCATCAGCACGCTGGTCATCAGGCCCAGCGACCCGAAGCCCTGGGCAACGGTGTCGGACTGCACGTCACCGTCATAGTTCTTGCAGGCCCAGACGTAGCCACCGGTCCACTTCAACGCCGCGGCCACCATGTCGTCTATCAACCGGTGCTCGTAGGTAAGGCCGCACGCCTCGAAGTCAACTTTGAACTCCGATTCGTAGATCTCGGCGAACACGTCTTTGAACATGCCGTCATAGGCCTTGAGGATCGTGTTCTTGGTGGATAGGTAGACCGGATACTTACGAGCTAGTCCATATCTCAGCGATGCCCGGGCGAAGTCCTCGATGGATTTGCGATAGTTGTACATCCCGACCGCCACACCGCCATCCTCACCAAACTTGGCCACCTCGATCTGCAGCGGCTCACCACCGTCGTCCGGAGTGTAGGTAATGGTCACGGTACCCGGCCCTGGGACGGTGAAATCGCTGGCCTTGTACTGATCACCGTGTGCGTGGCGGCCAATGATGATCGGCTCGATCCAGTGCGGCACGAGGCGAGGGACATTCGAGCAGACAATCGGCTCCCGGAAGATCACGCCACCGAGAATGTTGCGGATCGTGCCATTGGGCGAGCGCCACATCTTCTTCAGGCCGAATTCCTCGACTCGCGCCTCATCGGGTGTGATGGTGGCACATTTGACGCCCACTCCGTGCTTGGCGATTGCGTGCGCGGCATCGACGGTGACCTGATCATCGGTGGCGTCGCGATGCTCGATACTGAGGTCGTAGTAGTCGAGGTTGATGTCGAGATAGGGCAGGATCAGCTGGTTGCGGATGAAACCCCAGATGACCCGGGTCATCTCGTCACCGTCGAGTTCGACGACGGTCCCTGTCACTTTGATCTTGCCCACCGGTCGGGCACTCCTCTCGATCGCACCTTCGCACAGAGCTGCATAGCTAACGTAGTGCAGCGTGCTCGCCGTGCCGCTGACCTTCGCTCGCCCACCTCGAGCGCCGGCAGCTCACCATCACGATCGGTACACAGAACTGACCGTGGGCGCCGCCCGCACCCGCTATCCCTCAGTGAGGACGACGGCCGCGTTGGGTTCGGTGACGCGGAAGTTCGATGGCGTGCGGGTATGCCGTGGTTTCCTGTCGCAGCGTCACCGAGGGGTGTGAGCGGACCTCCGCAATTCCGG
>JALZCO010000377.1 GCA_030863015.1 Actinomycetota bacterium | reverse complement strand
GGCGGGAGGACCACCCCCACGCCGCACACGGTCTGTGCCAGCCGTTACTGCACGACGTCGTCTACCGACGGCGCTTCGGGCCGGTTGAGGTTGATGCCGAGATTGGCAGCGGCCCGCTCCAGGTCCTCGTCGTCGGAGTCGCGCATCTCGATCGCCGCGCCGTCGCTGGAGAGCACCTCGACGTTGAGGCACAGCGACTGCAGCTCTTTGAGCAACACCTTGAACGACTCGGGAATTCCGGGCTCGGGAATGTTCTCGCCCTTGACGATGGCCTCGTACACCTTCACCCGGCCGAGCACATCATCGGACTTGATCGTCAACAGTTCCTGCAGGGTGTATGCCGCCCCGTAGGCCTGCATCGCCCAACACTCCATCTCGCCGAAGCGCTGACCACCGAACTGCGCCTTTCCACCCAGCGGCTGCTGGGTGATCATCGAGTATGGGCCGGTCGAACGAGCGTGAATCTTGTCATCGACCAGGTGCAGCAGCTTGATGATGTACATGTAACCGACCGCGATCGGATAGGGGTACGGCTCACCGGTACGGCCGTCGTACAACTGGGCCTTGCCGTTGGGTCCGACCATCTGATCGCCGTCTCGGTTGGGGCGGCTCGCGCCCAGTAGCCCGGTGATCTCCTCTTCTCGCGCGCCATTGAATACCGGGGTGGCGACCAAGCTGCCGGGTTCGGACTGGTACAACTCCTCGGGCAGCCGAGAGGCCCAGTCCGGTTCACCGTCGATCTGCCACCCGCTCTTGGCGATCCATCCGAGGTGGGTCTCCAAGATCTGTCCGATGTTCATCCGGCGCGGCACACCATGGGTGTTGAGGATGATGTCCACCGGCGTGCCATCGGTCAGGAACGGCATGTCCTCTACCGGCAGGATTTTGCCGATGACGCCCTTGTTGCCGTGCCGGCCGGCGAGCTTGTCACCGTCCTGGATCTTGCGCTTCTGTGCGACGTAGACCCGGACCAGCTCGTTGACGCCAGGCGACAGCTCATCGTCGTCCACCCGGGAGAACACCCGGATGCCGATGACCTTCCCGGTTTCGCCGTGCGGCACCTTGAGGCTGGTGTCGCGAACCTCGCGGGCCTTTTCGCCGAAGATGGCGCGAAGCAACCGCTCCTCAGGAGTCAGCTCGGTTTCGCCCTTCGGCGTCACCTTGCCGACGAGGATGTCTCCGGCCTGTACCTCAGCACCGATCCGGATGATGCCTCGCTCGTCGAGATCCGCCAGCACCTCCTCGGAGACGTTCGGGATGTCGCGAGTGATCTCTTCAGCACCCAGCTTGGTGTCCCGGGCATCGATCTCGTGCTCGTCGATGTGGATCGAGGTGAGCACGTCATCCTGCACCAGGCGCTGGCTCAGGATGATCGCGTCCTCGTAGTTGTGGCCCTCCCACGGCATGATGGCCACGAGCAGGTTCTTGCCCAGCGCCATCTCGCCGGAGTCGGTGCACGGTCCGTCGGCGATCACATGACCGACCTCAACCCGGTCCCCCTCAGCCACGATGGGCCGCTGGTTGGTGCAGGTGCCCTGGTTGGACCGGTGGAACTTGTGCATCCGGTAGGTCTGGCGCGTGCC
Organism: Actinomycetota bacterium; assembly: GCA_030863015.1. Classification (GTDB taxonomy): domain Bacteria; phylum Actinomycetota; class Actinomycetes; order Mycobacteriales; family Pseudonocardiaceae. The sequence continues at coordinate 6,161 of JALZCO010000377.1, read as the reverse complement.
GTCGTCGGTCATGACGGTGATGTAGTCGGCACACAGCTCCTCGACCACGCCGGCCTTGTCCGCAACCATGACGTCGCCGGCATCCACCGCAGCCCGCAGCTCCATGCCGGTTCCCACCAGCGGCGCCTCGCTGCGCAGCAGCGGCACCGCCTGGCGCTGCATGTTGGCGCCCATCAGTGCACGGTTGGCGTCGTCATGCTCAACGAACGGGATCATTGCGGTGGCCACCGACACCATCTGCCGCGGCGAGACGTCCATGTAGTCCACGCCGAACGGGTCGATGTAGTCGACGTCGCCACCCTTGCGACGAACCAGCACGCGATCCTCGGCGAAGTGGCCGTCCTCGGCCAGCACCGCGTTGGCCTGCGCGATGACGTGCCGATCCTCCTCATCAGCAGTGAGGTAGTCGATCTGCTCGGTGACCAGACCGTCGACAACCTTGCGGTAAGGCGTCTCGATGAAACCGAACGGGTTGACTCGGGCATAGGAGGACAGCGAGCCGATGAGTCCGATATTCGGGCCTTCCGGGGTCTCGATCGGGCACATCCGGCCGTAGTGCGAATGGTGAACGTCGCGAACCTCGAAGCCGGCCCGCTCCCGGGACAAGCCACCGGGGCCCAGGGCGGACAGTCGTCGCTTGTGGGTCAATCCGGCGAGCGGATTGGTCTGGTCCATGAACTGGGACAGCTGGGAGGTACCGAAGAACTCCTTGATCGCCGCTACCACCGGCCGGATGTTGATCAGGGTCTGTGGCGTGATGGCCTCGACGTCCTGGGTCGTCATCCGCTCGCGCACCACCCGCTCCATGCGCGACAAGCCGACCCGAATCTGGTTCTGGATCAGCTCACCCACGGTGCGCAGCCTGCGGTTACCGAAGTGGTCGATGTCGTCGGTCTCCACCGGGACCACAGCGTCCGGACCGCCACTGGCGGCAGGCATCGCCGTCTCGCCTGCGTGCAGCCGAACCAGGTAGTCGATGGTGGTGACGATGTCGTCCTCGGTGAGTACCCCGTTGCGATGCGGCAGGGCCAAACCCAACTTCTTGTTGACCTTGTACCGGCCGACCTTGGCTAGGTAGTAGCGCTTGACCTTGAAGAACAGGTTCTCCAGCAGCGCTTGAGCGCTCTCCTTGGTCGGCGGCTCACCCGGGCGCAGCTTGCGGTAGATGTCCAGCAGCGCCTCGTCAGGGCCACCGGTGTGGTCCTTTTCCAGGGTGGCGAGCAGCGTCTCGGAGTGCGCGAATCGAGCGGCGATCTGCTCGGTCGTCCAGCCCAGTGCCTTGAGCAGCACCGTCACCGGCTGGCGACGCTTCCGGTCGATCCGCACGCCCACTGTGTCGCGCTTGTCCACGTCGAACTCCAGCCATGCACCGCGGCTGGGAATGATTTTGACGCTGTAGATATCCTTGTCGGTGGTCTTGTCCACCGCGTGGTCGAAGTAAACCCCCGGAGAGCGGACGAGCTGGGACACCACGACCCGCTCGGTCCCGTTGATGATGAAGGTGCCTTTGCTCGTCATCATCGGAAAGTCACCCATGTACACCGTCTGAGACTTAATCTCACCGGTGTTGTTGTTGGTGAACTCGGCCGTGACGAACAAGGGCGCCGCGTAGGTCATGTCCTTGTCCTTGCACTCCTCCACGGAAGCCTTGACCTCGTCGAAACGAGGATCGGAGAATGACAAGGCCATCGAGCCGGAGAAGTCCTCGATCGGGGAGATCTCTTCGAGTACCTCCGCGAGGCCACCGATCGGCTCGTCGTCACCGGCTTCGATGCGGCGCTGGAACCATTCGTCGGCACCAACCAGCCACTCGAACGACTGGAGCTGGAGATCCAGAAGGTCGGGCACCTCGAGCGGCTCGCGGATCTTCGCGAACGATGGCCGGGCTGGGGCTCCCGGAAGGCGGGGGACGGAGATATTCGCAGCAGAGGACTTGGTCGGGCGGGAGACTGCCAAGATGCGTCCTTCCGAACACTAGCGCTGCCGAGCGCAGGAACGCATGGTCTGCGGTGACCACGCTGCCTGCGCTTAGTTCGTGCAGTTACTGATGCAGTTATGGCGATACTGTGGCGATACCGGCTGTGGCGATACTGTGGTAGTGCCTTTGAGGTAGAGCAGCTGGTGCGGTTCGCGCTGCCCTGCTGTTCAGGTCGGCCCCAGCACTCCCCAGCACTCCCCAAGCACTTCAAAGTACAGGGGAAAACAAGGAGAGGGCAGCGCAAAGAAGCAGTCTAACCGCTAGGACGGCGACTGTCCAGCACCGGGCGCAACCCGGCGCGAGCGTGCTCCTAGAGTGACCTGCGGCACGCCGCGCGTCAAGAGTGCATCGTCCGATCAGTGGTCGGATACGCACGATCAGCGGCCAAATATCCGATCGGCTCCACCTATCGGCGGGTTTCGGGTCGAGTCGGGGACCGTCGATGGCCAGAAGAAGATCCCGGCGGTCAGAACGGCGCCACGTCGGCGATCTTCCAGCTGCCGTCGATTCGCTGCGCAGTGACGGTGAGCCCCAGCATCGGTGGTGGCGGCGGGCCCTGCTTGGCTTGCCGCTCGATGAAGACGACCACGACCGCGCGGTCACCGTCGAGCATCTTGACGGCGAGCGCGGGCACGGTTGTCGCCACCACGGCCTGCTGAGGGGGCGCCAACTCACGCACTTGAGCGAATTGCTGGCGATACTCCTGCACCAACGGGCCGGTGATGACTTCAGCAGCGGCTCGCTCGTTGGTATCCAACTGGGCGAAGTCGTAGGAGAAGAGGCGTTCCACCGCATCGCGCACCTGCTCGGAGACCTGGGCGGTGGCCTCGGTGTCGACCAATGCATCATTGCTGGCCGCCGCAGACCCGAGCAGCTGGTTGACCTCGCCGCGGAACCATGCCGCGACACCCAGCGCGATCACCAACGCAGCCATCAGCCCCACCAGTGTTGCCACCCCGGTCAGACGCCGGGGCGGCTTGGTCACCTGCTCGGTAGGGGCGTCGGATTGTGGGCGGGTCGGGATGGTCATGCGATCTCCGAGTCCCCTTCGCTATTTCGCGGGCACGGGCGTGGGCGCGGGGCACGCACCGGTCAACGGGATGGCGTCACCGACCGGCACCAGCTTGTCGATCTTCCAGGCATCGCCGTCGCGACGCATGTCGAGTTGTATGCGCCTGCGCACGCAGCTTGCTCCGCCTCCGTCGAATTGAGACGTGACATCGACTCCGACGAGTACCTGCGCGGTGCCTGAACCCTCATTGAGAGCGGCGACCGCTCCGTCGATAACCCTCGCGGTGGTGGTCGTTTTCGAGTCGGTAATAGCGCGCGCATAGTTGTCCCGATTGGTTTGCACCTCGCCCAGAAGCGACCCGCCCGCCGACTGCTCCCACAGCTTCAACCCCTCCTGCACCTGCCGATGATCGATCGTGTTGAGATTGATCACGGCCTGCTGGGCATCCTGAAGCACCGTGTCTCGGGCTACGGCTCGCGCCAGCGAGTCATCATGCGCGGCGCGGTACCACGCCACGCCGAACCAGCCGGCGACAACGAAGGCGAGCACGGCGAGCACCGCAATCGCAAGAGTCGTGGTGCGAAGCGGTCCGCCTAGGAACTGCCGGATACCGGCGGTGCTGGTCATGGCCGTCCAGGGTAGAGAGATGACGTTGGGTAGGCGTGAGGGTCGACGTGGCCCAGTTCATGGTCGGCCACTGGCTGGGCAGGCTGGTCACGGTGCAGTACGCCACCGAGCAAGGCACGGCGCTGGAAAACCCGTGCGTCGCTACCCCGACCTCTACCACGAGGTGTTCAACGAACCCGAGCGCAACGAGGTGCTCACCGACCTGGTGTGCCCGACGAGAAAGCGTTCAGCGGGCTGTGTGGGATCACGGCAAGGCCGGATAATCCCGCGCAGCCCGCTGAATGCGGATGACCGTCGATGTGCGGCTTTTCAGGTCAGGCTGACCTTGGCACCAGCCTCTTCAAGCTTGGTTTTGGCAGCTTCGGCTTGGTCCTTCGGCACACCCTCCAGCAGCGGCTTGGGCGCGCTCTCGACGAGGTCCTTGGCCTCCTTGAGACCCAGCCCTGACACGACCTCCCGGACCACCTTGATGACCTGGATCTTCTTCTCGCCGATAGCCTCGAGGACTACGTTGAACTCGTCCTTCTCCTCAGCGGGCGGGGCCTCGGCGGCGCCTCCGACCGGACCCGCCGCCACCGCGACCGGCGCCGCGGCGGTGACATCAAAGGTCTCCTCGAACTTCTTAACGAAACCGCTCAACTCGAGCAGCGTCATGTCCTTGAACACATCGAGCAGCTCATCGGTGCTCAGCTTCGCCATGATGGCGTTCTCCTTGTCTTGACAGTCACTGTCTTGATAGTCACTAGGTTCGATCAGCCTTCGGCGCTGTCATCGGCCGGTTGCTGCTCCTGCCGCTTGTCCCGCAGGGCCGCGGCCAACCGGGCGACCTGGGAGGCCGGCTCGGCAAACAGCCTGGCGGCCTTGGACAGGTTGGCCTGCATCGCGCCGGCCAGCTTGGCCAGCAGCACCTCGCGGGACTCCAGGTCCGCAATCTGGGTGATCTCCGCGACGGTCAGCGGCCGGCCGTCGAGGTAGCCGCCTTTGATCACCAGTGCGTTGTTTTCCCTGGCGAAGTCACGCAGTGCCTTGGCCGCGTGCACCGGCTCACCTTGGACGAACGCGATCGCGGTCGGGCCGACGAACAACGCGTCCAGGCCCTCCACGCCGGCGTCGGCCGCCGCACGCGAAACCAGACTGTTCTTGGCGACTCGATAAGTGGTTGTCTCGCCGAGGGAACGGCGCAGGCTGGTCAGTTGCGTGGTGGAGAGGCCGCGGTACTCGGTCACGACTGCAGCGTTGGCAGTGCGGAACCGGTCCGCAATCTCGGCGACGGCGTCGACCTTGTCCGGTCTGGCCATGGATCGCCTCCTCCTAGTGGGCAATGGATGCAATGGATGTGGTGCACAGGCCCGGAGACGGCGAACGCCCCAGCGCAGCAGGCGCGGGGCGCAGCCATGCGGCGCCGAACGCCGTATGACAAGACGACCACGTCCTCCTACGCGGGCCGCCCGCACTCGCGGGACCTTCGTCCGTGCCGGTAGGCACTTCAGACCAGCGGTCTTCGGTGGAACTCCAGCCAGCTTACGGGACGTCGGCAGGCACTCGCCCCTCAGCCCCGCAACCGAACAGCGACAAGCATCCGTGTGACGCTCAGGGGGTCGCGGGATCGTCGACCAGCAGGTTGCGGGTGCGGTTGGGGTCGACCGGGATGCCCGGACCCATGGTGGTCGAGAAGTTGACCTTTTTCAGGTAGCGTCCCTTGGCCGCCGACGGCTTGGCTCGCAGCACCTCGTCGAGGGCTGCGGCATAGTTCTCCACCAGCTTGGTGGTGTCGAAGGACACCTTGCCGATGATCAGGTGGAGGTTGGACTGCTTGTCCACCCGAAAGTTGATCTTGCCACCCTTGATGTCGGTGACGGCCTTGGCGACGTCCGGCGTCACAGTGCCGGTTTTCGGATTCGGCATCAGGCCTCGAGGACCAAGGATTCTGGCGATCCGACCGACCTTTGCCATCTGGTCCGGCGCCGCGATGGCGGCATCGAAGTCCAGCCAACCGCCCTGGATGCGCTCGATGAGGTCATCGGAGCCTACTGCGTCAGCACCAGCGGCTGTTGCTTCGGCGGCCCGGTCGCCACTGGCGAAGACGATGACGCGGACGGTCTTGCCGGTGCCATGCGGAAGGTTCACCGTGCCGCGAACCATCTGGTCGGCCTTGCGGGGGTCCACACCCAGCCGCATGGCCACCTCGACGGTGGCATCCATCTTGGTTGCAGACGTCTCCTTGGCCAAAGCCGCAGCCTCCAGTGGGCTGTAGAGGCGGCTGCGGTCAACCTTCTCGAAGGCTTGGCGATAGCCCTTGCTGCGCTTCATGTCACTGCCCTTTCGTAGGGATCAGTTGTGGTAGGGGCCAGCGCCTGGTCCTCCCACGCGTGCTGGGTACTGCTGGTGCTAGTCGACGACTGTGATGCCCATCGATCGAGCCGTGCCAGCGATGATCTTGATTGCAGCGTCGATGTCGTTGGCGTTGAGGTCTTCCTGTTTGCGCTCTGCGATGGCCCGCAACTGCTCACGGCCGACTCTGGCGACCTTGGTCTTGTGCGGCTC
>JALZCO010000370.1 GCA_030863015.1 Actinomycetota bacterium | reverse complement strand
CCCCTGAGGTGTACCAATCATGGGGTCAGCAGCACAGCAGATGGGTGTTGCTGCCGGTGTTGGGCCTGGTTGCGCTGGCCGTCCCGGGCCTTATCGTGCTGGGCGTCATCAGCACCAACATCGGCGTTGGCGCCGTGCTGGTGGGTGCGATGGCGGCGGTGCTGCCGGTGATCGTGGTGGTCGCCGCGTTCCTGTGGGTGGATCGTTGGGAGCCCGAGCCGTCGCGGCTACTGTTCGCCGCCTTCCTGTGGGGCGCCGGGGTTTCCGTGCTCGGCGCGGCCATCGTCAATGACACCGCGGCAGTCCTCGGGGAGCAGGTACTGGGCAATGGCGGGGGTGATCTGGTCGGAACGGTGATCTCCGCCCCGATTGCCGAGGAGGCCTTCAAGGGTGCGTTCCTGATCGGCTTGCTGTTGCTGCGGCGCCGGGAGTTCGACGGCGTGGTGGACGGAATCGTCTACGCGGGATTGGTCGCCGCGGGCTTCGCATTCACCGAGAACATCTTCTACTTCGGGCGCGCGTTCGCCACCGACGGTCTGGTCGGTGAGGGCGGGAGCGTGGTCGTCGTATTCATGGTTCGGGGAGTGCTCTCGCCGTTCGCGCATCCGGTATTCACCGCGATGATCGGTATCGCCGTGGGGTTGGCGGTCCGGCGGCGGCATCTTTTCGGATGGGTGCTGGTGTCCTTGGTCGGGTATGTTCCAGCGGTTGTGCTGCACGCGTTATGGAACGCTTCGGCCGGTCTCGGCTTCTTTCCCGGTTTCTACGCCGTGATCATGGTGCCGCTGTTCGGCGTGCTGATCGCGCTGGTGGTTTGGCAGCGTCGCCGGGAGCAGCGGGTGGTTGCCGGACAGCTGGCAGGGTTCGCCAGCGCGGGATGGATCGCGCCCACCGAGGTGCCGCTGCTGGCCAGCTTGGCCGGTCGGCGAGGTTGGCGCTCAGAGGTGCGTCGCCGCGCTGGAGAGCAGGCCGCTGACGCGGTGCGCGACTACCAGCATGCGGTGACCGAGCTCGCGTTTCTCTCCAACCGCATGCAACGCGGCACGGTCGGTTCGGAAACCGGACGGTGGCACCACGACACACTCGCAGCGCTGCTGGCCGCTCGGGAGCGAGCGGTCCGTGCCCCGCAGGGGCTCATGCTCCAGCCGGCAAGCAGCTCTTGGTGCTCGGTGGGTGAAGCTGCTCACCTGGAACAGCGCGAACCACTCCAGCAGGGTTAGCCTGCGGCCACGGAAGTCCGGTACCCGCAGCGACGGCGGGACTCCGAACGTCTGGAGGACGGCGATGGCAACGATGCCGCGGTCAGGAACGTTCGCGTCCGGGGAAGTGATCGGCCGTCCTGCTCGGTTGGCGGTGGGCGTGGTCTCCGCCGGCCGGGTGGGGTCGGTGCTCGGCGCTGCTCTCGCCGGTGCCGGGCACGTGGTGATCGGTACGAGCGCGGTGTCTCGGGGATCCCTGCGCCGCGCGGCGGACCTGCTGCCCGGGGCGCCGGTGCTGGCCCCCGACGACATCGTGCGGCGTTCAGATCTAGTTTTGTTGGCCGTTCCGGATGACGTGCTCCCCGGCCTGGTGTCTGGGCTCGCCGCGACCGGGACGTTCCGCGCCGGTCAGATCGTGGTGCACACCTGTGGCGCGCGCGGGGTGGATGTTCTAGGGCCGGCGGTGGCTGCCGGCGTGCTCCCGCTGGCGCTGCATCCCGCGATGACCTTCACCGGGCGCGCTGAGGACGTTGCGAGGCTGGGGGCGGCATGTGTCGGCGTCACTGTCGCCGGTGAGACCGGTTGGAGCGTAGGCGAGGCGCTGGTGCTGGAAATGGGCGCCGAACCGGTGCGCGTCCCTTCGGAGGCCCGACCGCTCTACCACGCGGCCCTGGCCCACGGCGCCAACCACCTGGCCACGCTGGTGCGAGACGCGGTGGATGCGCTGAAGCAGGCCGGCGTAGTTCCCGCCGAGCGGTTGCTGGGCCCGCTGCTGGAGGCGGCGCTGGACAACACGCTGCGCCACGGTGACCGCGCCCTGACCGGGCCGGTAGCCCGCGGTGACCTCGACACCGTCCGGTTGCATCTGCGGGTGCTTGCGGAGTCCGTTCCGGAGTTGCTCGATCCCTACCGAGTACAGGCCGTCCGGACCGCCGACCGGGCCGAGGCGGCCGGATTGTTGGAACCGGGGGCCGCTGTCCAGATCCGTGGCCTGCTTCGGGAGGGGTGGTGACCGGATCCGCCCCTGCTGGGCTGGCCGTGCAAGACGACCCCGCCTTGCTGACTGAGACGACCCGGGCGCTGCGCCGGACGGGCCGACTGGTGGCGCTGGTCCCGACGATGGGAGCGCTGCACGCAGGCCACCGGAAGCTGATGAGAGCCGCCCGGGCCACCCCGGCCGCCAGTACCGTGGTATCGATCTTCGTCAACCCCTTGCAGTTCGAGTCGCAGCAGGATCTGGACTGCTACCCCCGCCAGTTCGACGCCGATCTTGCGATGTGCCGGGAGGAGGGAGTGGAGCTGGTGTTCGCGCCCAGCGCGGAGGCGATGTCTCCACCCGGGTCTGACACCACGGTGGTGCCCGGAGCACTGGGGGCCGAGCTGGAGGGCGCCAGCAGACCGGGTCACTTCACTGCGGTGCTCACGGTGGTGGCCAAGCTGTTCGGAATCGTCGGTCCGAACCGCGCGTTGTTCGGCGAGAAGGACTATCAACAGCTCGTTTTGATCAAGCGGATGGTGGCCGACCTGCGGCTAGGTGTGCAGGTGGTGGGAGTACCCACGGTGCGGGCAGCGGACGGCTTGGCTCTGTCGTCGCGTAATGTCCACCTGGACGCGCAGGCGCGCGCCGCCGCGGTCGCATTGTCCGCGGCCCTGGCGGCTGGAGCCCATGCTGGCGTGCATGGTGGCGACGCGGTGCTCACCGCGGCCAGGCGGGTGCTGGCCGCACAACCCGCGGTAGAGCTGGACTACCTGGCGCTACGCGATCCGGGGTTGGGTCCCGCGCCGCAGCAGGGACAGGCCCGGCTGCTGGTGGCTGCCACCGTCGGGACAACACGGTTGATCGACAACGTCGGCCTGCACCTGGGTGCGACGCGCAACTCGGACACTCGAGGAGGCCCGTGATGTTCCGGACCATGCTGAAGTCCAAGATCCACCGGGCCACCGTCACCCTGTCGGATCTGCTCTATGTCGGGTGGGTGACCGTTGATGAGGACCTCATGGACGC
>JALZCO010000358.1 GCA_030863015.1 Actinomycetota bacterium | reverse complement strand
GCGGCAGCAGCTTCTGCCGCCGCCGAGAGAACTGAGGCTGCTGCTGGTGGCGCTACCCGGGTCGCCTCACGTGACGTGCAGAACGTGATCAACCGGGCGATGACGCAACTCGGCGTCCGTTACTCCTGGGGTGGGGGAAACGCCAGCGGCCCTACAATCGGCATTCGAGACGGCGGCGTCGCCGACACCTTCGGCGACTACCGCAAGGTCGGCTTCGACTGCTCAGGCTTGATGATCTACGCCTTCTCGCGGGCGCTCGGCTACTCGTTGCCGCACTACAGCGGTTTTCAGTACAACTCCGGCCGCAAAGTGCCGCTTGCCCAGAAACGTCCCGGCGACATGCTGTTCTGGGCCACCAACGGAAACATCCATCACGTGGCTCTGTATATAGGCGGCGGGCAGATGATTGAGGCGCCGTACTCCGGAGGCGCGGTCCGTGTCACCTCGGTGCGCTATAGCGGGATCATGCCCAACGCAGTCCGTGTGCTCTGAGCTGACATCCAGCCGCACCTTCACAGCCGTCACACTGCACCAGCGGTTGGGTTGCTCTGGCGCGTGCCCGAACAGTGCCCCCTAATCCCTGGCCAAACCAGCCGGACCGGATGCGAGGAGGACCCGTGAGGGAAGCTGACAGCGGGACGCCCCCGCCGGCGTCCGGTCCGTCTGGCCTGCTGGCAACCCCAGCCAGAGACGCACAGCTGATCGAGCGGACGGTCTTCGAGATACAACGCGTGATCGTGGGGCAGAACCGGCTCGTCGAGCGGATGCTGGTCGGGCTGTTGGCCCGCGGACACCTGCTGCTCGAGGGCGTGCCGGGGGTGGCCAAGACTCTCGCGGTGGAGACCGTCGCCCGGGTAGTCGGCGGCTCGTTCTCCCGCATCCAGTTCACTCCCGATCTGGTACCCGCCGACATCCTCGGTACCCGCATCTACCGGCAGGGACGCGAGCAGTTCGACGTCGAGCTGGGACCGGTGGTGGCCAACTTCGTGCTCGCCGATGAGATCAACCGTGCCCCGGCCAAGGTCCAGTCGGCGCTGCTGGAGGTGATGGCCGAGCGGCACGTGTCGATCGGCGGTACCACCTACCCAATGCCAGAACCGTTCCTCGTGCTGGCCACCCAGAACCCGATCGAGAACGAGGGCGTCTACCCGCTGCCCGAGGCGCAACGCGACCGGTTCCTGTTCAAGATCCAGGTGGAATACCCCACCGTCGAGGAGGAGCGGGAGATCATTTACCGGATGGGCGTGCACCCTCCCCAACCGCAACCAGTGCTGGATACAGGCGAGTTGACTCGGCTGCAGGAGGTCGCTGCACGAGTTTTCGTGCACCACGCCCTGGTCGACTACGTGGTGCGGCTGGTACTGGCTACCCGCATCCCCGCTGAACACGGTCTGTCCGACGTCGCCGGATGGGTGGCCTACGGTGCCTCTCCGCGAGCCAGCCTCGGCATCATCGCAGCGGCGCGCGCATTGGCATTGATCCGAGGGCGTGATTACGTCCTACCGCAGGATGTCCTGGACGTCTCGGCCGACGTGCTGCGACACCGTCTGGTGCTGTCCTACGACGCACTCGCCGACGGCGTTCCGGTGGAGCACATTGTCACCCGGGTACTCCAGACCGTGCCGCTACCCCAGGTCTCATCCCGCCCGCAGGGTCCAGCTGCGGGTGATCCGGGTGAGCCGGCCGGGGTAGTGGGGCGGACCTGACCAGCCCATGGCGGTGCACAACGGGCAGCGCCAGCGGCACAGTTGGGCGCCGCCGGCGTTGCAGGAGGGCCGGATGGAGGCCGCGCTGCGCGCGTTGGAGCTCACGGTGCGGCGCCGCTTGGACGGATTGCTGCAGGGCAACCACCTCGGCCTGGTGCCAGGCCCGGGCACCGAGCCGGGCGAAGCCAGGCGTTACCAGCCTGGGGACGACGTCCGGCGAATGGACTGGGCGGTCACCGCACGCACCACCGAAGCCCATATCCGCGAGACCGTCGCGGATCGGGAGTTGGAGACCTGGTTGGCCGTGGACCTCTCAGCCAGCCTCGACTTCGGTACCGCGGAGTGTGACAAGCGCGAGCTCGCGGTGGCCGCCTGCGCCGCTGTGGCGCATCTGACCCGGGGCGGCGGCAACCGGGTCGGCGTAGTCGCCAGCACCGGGGCGGATGTCGTGCGGATTCCCGCCCGTGGCGGCTTGCCACATGCCCGCGGGATGATTCGCCGGATCGCCGAGCTGCCGCGCGCCGCCGAAGGCGTTCGAGGTGACCTGGCCGGGATACTCGAACAGCTACGCCGCCCCCCGCGCCGCCGCGGGTTGGTGGCAGTGATTTCGGACTTCCTCGGTCCTCGGTCCGGGAGCGTCTTCGATTGGGAACGGCCGCTGCGCGGGCTGTCGGCCCGGCACGATCTGATCGCGATCGAGGTGCTCGACCCGCGGGATCTCGAACTGCCCGACATCGGCACTGTGGTGCTCGCAGATCCAGAGACCGGGCGGCAGAAGGAGGTCGTGACCACGCCATTGCTCCGCCGGGAGTTCGCTGCCGCGGCGGCCGCGCATCGCGAGGAGGTGGCCGCGACGCTGCGGCGGTGCGGTGCAGCGCAGCTGACGCTGCGCACCGATTCGGACTGGGTTTCCGACATGGTGCGCTTCGCGGTCGCCCGCAAGCGTGCCTGGTCGGGAGGGCTCGGATGAGCCTGAGTGGGTTCACCAGTCCTTTCTGGCTCCTGTTGCTGGCGGTGATTGCCGCGCTGGCCGCCGGCTACGTCTGGATGCAGCGCCGACGGCGCCGTCACGTACTGCGTTTTGCCAATCTCGCCATGCTGGAACGCGTCGCCCCCCGGCGCCAAGGCTGGCAGCGGCACCTCCCGCTGGCCCTGCTGCTGACCGCCCTGGTGTTGTTCACCGTCGCGCTGGCCGGTCCCACCGCGGAGCAGAAGGTGCCGCGCAACCGGGCCACCGTCATGCTGGTGATCGACGTGTCCTTGTCCATGCGAGCCACCGATATCGAACCCAGCAGGCTCGCGGCCGCCCAGCGGGAGGCGAAGAGGTTCGCCCACGAACTCACCCCCGGTGTGAATCTGGGCCTGGTGTCCTTCGCCGGCTCACCCACCGTGTTGGTGTCGCCGACCACCGAGCGGCTTTCGGTGGTTCGGGCCATCGACAATCTCAAGTTGGCCGAGGCCACCGGTACCGGAGAGGCGATCTTCGCCGCACTGTCGTCGATCGAGGCGTTCGGTGCCGTGGTGTCGGATGCGCAGGGACCCCCACCGGCGCGGATCGTGCTGCTCACCGACGGCAAGCAGACGGTGCCCACCCCGGACGGCGACGACCCGCGCGGCGGGTTCACCGCGGGCCGCGCCGCGGCCGCCGCCAAGATCCCCATCTCGGCGATTTCCTTCGGCACTGCCTACGGGCAGGTGGATATCAACGGCGAGCGTCAGCCGGTGCCCGCCGACGACGAGTCGATCCGGCGTATCGCCGAACTGTCCGGCGGCCAGTTCTACGATGCCGGCACCGCGGGCCAGCTCAGCGACGTCGTCAACACCCTGGGCGAGCAGATCGGCTACGAGATCAAACGGGCCGACGCGAGCAAGCCGTGGCTGATCGCGGGAACCGTTGTCGCCGTCCTTGCCGCTGCCGGCGCGTTGGCCATCGGTCAACGGCTGCCCTGAGCTGCCATGCTCGAGCGCCACCGAAGGGAGCGCCGTTGACTCGTTCCGTTCTCGTCACCGGAGGTAACCGTGGTATCGGGCTGGCCATCGCCCGCGCCTTTGCCAAGCAGGGCGACCGGGTTGCGGTGACCCACCGCGGAACTGGTGTTCCCGGGGGACTTGGGCCCGAGTTGCTTCCGGTGCGCTGCGACGTCACTGACGGCGCTGCGGTGGACGCGGCGTTCACCGAGGCTGAGAGTGCCCACGGTCCGATTGAGGTGCTCATCTCCAATGCCGGAATCACCGATGACACGCTGCTTCTCCGGATGACCGAGGAGCAGTTCTCGCGGGTACTGGACACCAACCTCACCGGTGCCTACCGGGTAGCCAAGCGCGCCGCCAAGAGCATGCTGCGTGCCCGTCGGGGCCGGATGGTGTTCATCTCCTCAGTGGTCGCTCTGTCCGGTGGCCCCGGCCAGGTGAACTATGCAGCCAGCAAAGCGGGGCTGATCGGCATCGCCCGGTCCATCGCCCGTGAGCTCGGATCCCGGTCGATCACCGCCAATGTGGTCGCGCCCGGCTACGTCGACACGGACATGACCGCGGAACTGAGCCAAGCGCGCCGGGACGAGATCCTGGCTTCGATCCCGTTGCGCCGCCAGGCCAGCCCCGAGGAGATCGCCGCCGTGGTGACTTTCCTCGCCTCGGACGCGGCGGGGTATATCTCCGGCGCGATAGTGCCGGTGGACGGCGGCCTGGGGATGGGCCACTGAGACACGGCAACCAAGGGGAGGAGAACAGGTGGCGGGCCTGCTCGACGGTAAGCGGCTGCTGATCACCGGGGTGCTCACCGACGCCTCGATCGCATTTCACGTGGCGCGGGTGGCCCAGGATCAGGGAGCCCAGGTGGTGCTCACCGGGTACGGCCGGTTGCGTCTGGTGGAGCGCATCGCGAAGCGCCTGCCCCAGCCGGCTCCAGTGCTGGAGCTCGACGTGCAGGATCAGACTCAGCTTGACTCGCTGGCGCAGCGACTGGGGGAGCACGTCGACGGGCTGGATGGGGTGCTGCACTCGATCGGTTTCGCGCCCGCGTCTTGCCTGGGCGGGCAGTTTCTCAACGCACCCTGGGAGGACGTGGCCACGGCGATGCACATCTCGGCGTACTCGTTCAAGTCGCTGGCGATGGCCTGCAGACCGCTGCTGCACTCCGGTGCCTCGATCGTCGGGATGGATTTCGACAACCGGCAGGCCTGGCCCGCCTATGACTGGATGGGGGTGGCGAAGTCGGCGCTGGAGTCGGTGTGCCGCTACCTGGCCCGCGATCTCGGCCCCGACGGCATCCGGGTCAACCTCGTGGCAGCGGGGCCGGTGCGTACCATGGCGGCCAAGTCAATCCCGGGCTTTGCCGCATTCGAGAGTGCCTGGTCCGGTCGCGCTCCACTGGGCTGGAACATCGACGACCCCACTCCGGTGGCTCGTACGGTCTGCGCGCTGCTGTCCGATTGGCTACCAGTCACAACCGGTTCCATGGTCTGGGCCGACGGCGGCTTCCACGCGGTAGGTGTCTAGTTGGTATGTCTTCAAGTACCGCCAACCTCCATCGAACGCATCTCCAA
>JALZCO010000351.1 GCA_030863015.1 Actinomycetota bacterium | reverse complement strand
CGGCTGCTTCCGGAGTTGTCTGCCGCGGGATCCGAGGCCGCTGACGCCGGGCTGGTGGACGGTCCGCCCGACACCGAGGTGGCGCGGCTGCGACTGTTCGACGCTGTCGCCCGGTTCCTGGAACGGTTGGCCCGGCGCGCGCCGATGCTCGTGGTGCTCGACGATCTGCAGTGGGCCGACGAGTCGTCCCTGCAGCTGCTGCGGTTCGTCGCCCAGCCCTACCGGCCGGTCCCGATGGTGATCGTGGGCGCGTACCGGCATGACGAACTCGGCGCTGACGCTGCCCGGACGCTGGCCGAGCTGGCCACGCACGGGGAGCTGATCCAGCTGCACGGGCTGTCGCAGGAGGAGGTGTTCGATCTGGTCGTTGACGCGGTCGGCGCCTTGGCGGCCGATCGCTGGGCTGTCGAGGTGCACCGCCGCACCGATGGCCACCCCTTCTTCGCCCGCCAGCTCATTGAGGCACTCGCCGATCCCGCTCAACCGGCAGGCGCGGTTCCGGCCGCAGCCCATGATCTGGTGACCCGGCGAGTGGAGCGGCTCTCCGGCGGCTGCCGGGCGCTCGTCGAGGCCGCCGCGGTGGCCGGTGACGATCTGCTGCCCGACGTGCTCGGCGAGGTATGCGGGGTCGAGACTGCCACTGTAGCGCTGCTCGTCGAGGAGGGCGTGAGGGCGGGCGTCCTGGTCCGCGATGCCGACGGTACCCGGACCCGGCTGGCGCACGACCTGTTCCGCGAGGCCATCTCCGTTGGGCTCGCGGTCCCGCAGCGGCTGGCGCTGCACCAGCAGATTGCCGACGCGCTCGAGCGCCGTCACGCCCGCGGAGCCATGGTGTTGCCCGCCGACCTTGCCCGGCACTGCGCGGCGGCCGTCCCGCTGGACGGTGTCGAACGCGCTGTCCGCTGGGCCCGGTCAGCGGCCCGCGCCGAGCGTGCTCGACTGGCCTTCGCTGAAGCCGCCGCGCACCTCGCCCGAGCCCGCAGGGCCATGGAAGACACCGGTGACGCGCAGGCCGGCGGGTTGCTCGTCGATCTGCTCGTCGAGGAGGCCGACGCCCGCGCCCGGGCTGGGGACTCGACCGGTGCCCGGGCCTTGCTGGACGACGCCAAGAACCGGGCTGTCGCGCTGGGCGATGCCCAGCGACTCGGCCGGGCGGCGCTGGCCGTGCAACGGCTCGGCGCTCGGTTCGCGATGCCCCGTGACGCGGTCCTCGACGTGCTGGAGACCGCCCGGGCGGCGCTGCATGGCACCGGCACAGCGCTGGCGGCCCAGCTCACCGCCAGCCTGGCCCGGGAGCTGCACCATTCGGTCCCCGCCCAACGGCCGCGGGCCCGGCCGCTGTCCGAGCAGGCGATCGCGATGGCCCGCAAGCTCGACGACTCGGAGACCCTGGTCGCATGCCTGCTGGCCCGCCACGACGTGCTGTGGACGCCTGGCCGCGCCGCCGAACGGATTGGCCTTGCCCGGGAGATCGCGGAGCTGGCGCAGCGCACCGGAGACGCCGAGCGGCACGCCGAAGGGCTACTGCTCACCGCCAACGCCCTGCTCGAAGAAGGCTCGGCAGCGTTCCGGGCCGCGTTGACCGACTTCCTCTATGCCGCGGAGCGGTTCGGCCAGCCTCGCCATGACTATATGGCCCTGACTCGCCGCGGCGCCCTGGCGATAATCGACGGTCGGCTGGATGCGGCCGACGAACTGATCGCCCAGGCCAGCGCCCTCGGCGAGCGCATCGGGGAGCCCGACACCGGCAACGTGCGGATGTCGCAGCTGCTGGGACTGGTCCGGGCACAGGGCGAACCTGCCCGGTTGCGCGCCACGGCCGCTGAGGCGATCAGGTGGTGGATCGGCGTGCCCTCGCACGCCCACGCGGTGGCCGCCAGCTTCCTTGCCCTGGCTGGTGAGCCCGACGACCTGGCCGCCGCGCGCAGGGCACTGGACACCGTGGTAGCCCTCGGCACCTGGCGTGACGATCGGTCCTACCTGTGGTCCGTCTTCATCGGGGGGATGACGACCGCGGCGGTCCGGCTGGGTGACCAGGTGGTCTGCGCCGAGCTGCTCGCCGAGCTGGAGCCGATGATCGGCGCCTGTGGAGTCAACGGCGCGCTGGTCTGCTTCATGGGCAGCAACGCGCACTGGGCCGGGTTGCTGGCGGGGGCGCTTGGCCGCACCGACGACGCCCGACGCTGGCTGGAACAGGCACTGACCGTGCATCAGCGGCTTGGCGCGACGGCGTGGGAGGCTGAGACATGCCTTGAGCTAGCCGCGCTTGGAGCGGCCGGAAATTACGGCGAGCGCGCCGCTCGGTTGGCCGCGGAGCTGGGTTTGCACGGCGTTGCCGCGCGGTTGACGACCTCATCAGCTGTCCCGCTATCGGGCGCCCTGCGGCCTGACGCCGCGGACCGCGCCGACGCGGAGCTGCGCCGTGACGGAGAGCTGTGGCGGGTCCGCCACCACGGCTACTCGGCCCACCTCCGTGATCTCAAGGGACTGACGGACCTTGTTGTGCTGCTGGCCCGTCCCGGTACGGATGTGCACGTGCTGGAATTGGTTGGCGCCGGGAACCACGACCGCGACGCCGGAACCCTGCTCGACGCCACTGCACGGGCCGCCTACCGGCGTCGTCTCACCGAGCTCGATGAGGACCTGGCCGCCGCGCACACGGATCATGACCTCGGCCGTGCGCAGCAGCTGGATGCGCAACGCGCCGCGCTGATCGCCGAGCTGAGCCGAGCCACCGGACTCGCCGGCCGTCCCCGAACGCTCGGAACCAGCACCACCGAACGGGCCCGAAAAGCCGTCAGCGCCCGCCTGCGGGAGGCGATCCACCGCATCGAAGCGGTACTGCCCGAGCTGGGCGCGCACCTCAACCGATCAGTCATCACCGGTACCACCTGCCGCTATGAGCCTGTCAAGCACCTGACCTGGAGGCTGTAGTGACAACGATGCGGAATCTTGACAGCCGCATGCGGCGTGACTGTCTTGGTTCGGCGCAGGTTAGGCGTAGCGCTTGGTGAGCGCGATGAGGTAGCGGCACCGCCAGCCATCACCCGGCGCGCCTTGTCGCTACCGGCCAGTAGGTCCTGTGGAATTCGACCGCGACCGATGAACCGCGTGCCACCGATGATGGCAATGCGCACTGTTACATCATCACGCCGCAAGACCGATCGGGGTGTCGCGCAGCTGAACGTGTGCCGAGGCTGGTGCGGCAGCAGAATTGTGTGCGGGAGGTGGACAGTGGCGAGCCGCAACTTGGACGACGTGGCAGCGGAGCTCTATGCGGTCGAGCCGCCGGCGTTCGTGGCGGCGCGCAGCGAGGCGGTCCGGGAGGCCCGTGAGGCGGGGAACCCGGAGCTGGCGACCGCGATCGGGAAGTTGCGGCGGCCAGCGCTGGCGGCCTGGGCGATGAACCTGCTCGCGCGTGACGATGCCGCTGGGTTGGAACAGCTACTGGCGCTGGGCGGGCAGCTGCGCGAGGCACACCAGCAGATGCGGGGCGAAGCATTGCAGCGGTTGAGCCGGCAGCGGCATGACATGCTGACCGCCCTGGCTGGGCGGGTCCGCCAGCTGGCCGCGGACGCGGGCCACCCGCTCGGGGCCGAGGCTGCCCAGCAGGTGGTGCAGACCCTCGGCGCCGCGCTCGCCGATCCTGACGCAGGGCGGAAGGTGCAGCGAGGTCGGCTCGTCACGCCGCTGAGCTACACAGGATTCGGTCCCCTTTCGACAGCGAAGCCGGTGACGGCGCAGCCGTCCAGTCCCGCCTGCCGGGAGGCGCCGCCCGAGGACGAGCTCGCGCAGCACCGCCGCGCGCGGGAGCGGCTGGAACATGAGCTGGCCGGAGTGCAACGCGAAATGGCCACACTCGCGCGCGAGGCTCAGCGCGCCGCGGAGGCACTTGAGCGGGCGGACGACGCAGTGTCCGACGCGCAGCGGCAACTAGCCGAAGCGACTGAACGGCGTGACTCGGCGGCGCAGCGCGCCCAGAAGGCCGATCGTGCGCGCCGCGACGCCGAGCATCGGGTGCAGCGCCTCACCGAGCAGCTCGACGAGCCCGGATAAAGTCGCATGACCGCAAGCCAGGGTCAGGAAAGACCCCTGGACTACTC
>JALZCO010000340.1 GCA_030863015.1 Actinomycetota bacterium | reverse complement strand
CCCCTGATCCACCTGCTGGTACTGGTGGTGGTGGTCGTCGGTTTCGTCGTGGTCCCCGCTCCGCAGGTGGCGACGTTACGTCGCGCGGTCGGACTGTTTGCGGTAGTGCTACTGCCATTGGGTTTGCTGGTGCCGTGGCCGGCGGTGGTGGTCCAGCGCCCCGCGGTGCTGCTGCACGGGGTCGGCGCAGTGGTGCCCGAGCAGGTGCCCGGCTGGTGGCAGCTGCTCGCCCTGGACCCCGGTGGTCCGGGCGCCGCACCGTGGGTCGGCGCGGTAGTGCTGATCGCGGCGGTGATCGCGCTGGTCGCCCGGCCGTCCCGGGCGATGCTGCCGGGTCTGGGCCTGGTCCTGCTCGGTGTCGCCGCGGTGGTGCTGCTGGTCCGGTCGCCGATGCGGCCGCTGGTCGGTGGTGATCCCCGCCCGGGATCAACCGCAGGTGCACTGCTTTTGATCGGATGCGGGTTGTTGTGGATTGTGTTGCTCGCCAGCTGCCGCCGGCAGCCGACCCGAAGGTGGATCAATGAGCAGTGGGGCCGCCTGGTCGGGGAGCGGTGGAATAGGGCGCTGTCTGTCACGCCGTGGGTCGGGGTGGCCGCGCTGTCAACCGCCGCAGTGGCGGTAGGCGCCGGTGGTCCTCTCACTGCTGGCCCACCGCCTGGCCTGCCAGTGTTGGCTCCGTCGTTGGCCGCGGAGCTGGCCCGGTCCGGCACCTCTGTTCTGGTGGTCGGCGCCCCAGGGGAGCCGGTGCGACTGACCAGGTCGCACACTGCCCGCTTCGGGGACGACGACATCGCCCCGCTGCGCGCAACCGGAGCTCGCCTGGAGCGGGTCGCCGCAGCACTGCGGGCCGGCAGACCGGGCGAGACATCCGCCGCGATCGCCAATGTGGCCGCCACCGGAGTGCAGTTCGTCGTCTTACCCACCCCAGTCCAGGGTGCTCGCGCTCTTGCGGCAGCCGGCTCACTGGCCAAGCCTGCTCCTCCGACTGCGGACGGCAGGCCGGTGCTGCGGGTGACCCGACCGGTCCCAGGAGCGGAGCTGCTGGGACCCGCGCTGGCCGCGCAGGCGCGTAGCGGTGCTTCCCCGCCCACTGAACCCGGCGTCAGCGGGGTCCTGGCACCTGCCGCACCCCCCCGGGTGGCAGTACGGGTTGCGCCTGGCGCAGAGGGCAGGTTGCTCGTGGTTGCGGCCAACGACGAACCCGGCTGGCGGGCCAGTGTGAACGGCCGTGGAGTGCCTGTGGTGCGTGGTTGGGGCCATCAGGTTGCGGTCCCGGTGCAGGGCAACGCGGCAGAGGTGCGGGTGGATCGCTCGGACGTCACCCGTAACTCGCTATTGCTCGCCGAGGGCGCGGTGCTGTTGTTGGTTGCAGCCACCGCGGTGCCCTCCCGGCGCCGTTCGGACGGCTAGCGCGCCAGTCCGGGTCAATCCCCGTGAGTGGGGCCGTCGATGAGGTCCGGATCGACCCCCAAGTAGCTTGCGACCTGCTCGACCAGCACTTCGTGTACCAGGTCGGACAGGTCGCCACCGCCTTGCGCGCGGTTCTCCAGCGGTCGCCGGTAGAGCACGATCCTGGCTCGAGTAGGTAGGCCGGCGCCATCCACGCCAGCGGGCACCAGCCGGGCCAGCGGGACCTTGCCGTCCTCCACCACATCATTGCCCCAGGTCACGGTGGCCGGATCGCAGTCAGTGATCTCTGGCACCTCGTCGACGGCGACGTCGAGCCTTTCCAGTTCGCTGTGCCAGCGCTCGTCGATAGGTTCCAGGGCGCCCAGCACGATCGCGTCGAACCGCTCCGAGCGGCTGCGGGCCGCGGGCAGCGTGGCAGGAAACAGCAGCCCCCGAACCCCGCGGCCGCGCCGGTCCCGGCGCTTGCGCAGGGCCGAGCGGGCTGACCGGGTGACAGTCATCCGTTGAGCCTACGCCGCAGCGCACCGGCCGGGATGGTCCCGAGACATTGCAGCGCGCCTAGCACAGCCACCCGGACCTGCGCGCTATGGTCGGCGCCGTGCGCAGCGTGCGGCGGTGCTCGAAGACCGGGTGCACATATCCGGCGGTCGCCACGCTTACCTTTGTGTATTCAGACTCCACTGCTGTGGTGGGCCCGCTGGCCACCTGCAGCGAGCCGCATTCCTACGATCTGTGTGAGCGGCACGCGTTGCGCCTGACCGCACCACGAGGTTGGGACGTCGTGCGGCATGACAGTCAGTTCGCCGAGTTGGAGCCGTCGGTGGACGACCTGACCGCCCTGGCTGAGGCAGTACGGGAGGCCGGCCGGATAGACCGTCCGATGGATCCCGTTCTCGCCGGTCCAGCGAGCGGAAGCGGTCGCCGGGGTCACCTGAGGGTCCTACCGGACCCGGTCGACAGCTGAGCTCGCCCCTGTCGCCTCCACGTCCCGGTGCGAGCAATGGTCGCGCAGATAGGCTCGGTGGCGCCACCCGCTGGACCGACGCGGTCCACGAAGCCGGACCTGATGAGGAGCGCAGTGCCTGACTTGTCAGCGATAGTAAAGGCCTACGACATCCGCGGTGTCGTCGGTGAGCAGCTGGACGCTGCGGTGGTATGCGATATCGGTGCCGCGTTCGCTGAGCTCGTGCGCGACCCACAGGGAGCGCAGGCGGTGGTCGTCGGGTATGACATGCGGGAGTCCTCGCCCGGGCTGGCGGAAGCGTTCGCCGAAGGAGTGACCAGCCGCGGTCTCGACGTCGTCTCAATCGGACTGGCTAGCACCGACATGCTGTACTTCGCCTCCGGACGCCTCGACCTGCCGGGCGCGATGTTCACCGCAAGCCACAACCCGGCCCGCTACAACGGCATCAAGCTCTGCCGGGCCGGTGCCGCGCCGGTCGGTCAGGACAGCGGGCTGGATGAGATCCGGTTCGCGGTCGAGCGCGGGATCGGATCAGGACCCGGCGGCGGCCGTGTCATCGAGCGGGACATGCTCGGTGACTACGCCGAGTACCTGCGCTCGCTAGTGGATTTGTCTAGGATCCGGCCGCTACGAGTCGTCGTGGACGCCGGTAATGGGATGGCAGGGCACACCGTGCCTGCGGTGGTACAGGGGCTGCCGCTGCAGGTCATTCCGTTGTACTTCGAACTGGACGGCAGCTTCCCCCACCATGAGGCGAACCCGCTTGACCCGGCGAATCTGGTGGACCTACAGAGCGCGGTCCGCGAGCACGGTGTCGATCTGGGTGTGGCCTTCGACGGCGATGCCGACCGTTGTTTCGTGATCGACGAACGCGGTGAGTCGGTGAGTCCCAGCGCCATCACCGCGTTGGTCGCGACCCGAGAGCTGGCCATCGAGCCGGGCGCTACGGTGATCTACAACCTGATCACTTCGCAAGCCGTGCCGGAAATCGTCGCTGAGCACGGCGGGTCCCCGGTGCGCACTCGGGTCGGCCACTCATTCATCAAGCAGAAGATGGCCGAGACGGGGGCCATTTTCGGCGGCGAGCATTCCGCGCATTACTACTTCCGGGACTTCTGGCGAGCCGACTCAGGGATGCTTGCGGCGCTGCACGTGCTGGCGGCACTGGGCCATCAGCGGGGTCCGCTCTCGGCGCTGATGGCTGAGTTCAGCCGTTACGCCGCGTCCGGTGAGATCAACTCCACGGTCGATGATCAACAAGGCAGAATGGCCGATGTGCGGGAGTGGTTCGGTCGGCGCGACGGTGTGGAGTTCGATGAGTTCGACGGGCTGACCGTGCGATTGCCTGACGGCGCGTGGTTCAACCTGCGCCCGTCGAACACCGAGCCCCTGCTGCGCCTCAACGTCGAGGCCCGCGACAGGGCAGCGGTAGAAGCGCTACGTGACGAGGTGCTCGCACTGGTACGCCAAGTTGGTGGCTCTCCGAGAAGTACTGGGCCTACCGCTACTGAGTGAGGCGGCCTTCAAGAGCTACCAACCTGCCCGGTAAGGAGGATGACGATGGCCGTGGATGTGGATCCGCAGCTGATGGAAATTTTGGCCTGCCCGTGCCCCGCGCATGCCAAGTTACGCCGTGGCACCATTGCTGACCCCGATGCCGATGCGTTGACCTGCACCGTGTGCGGGCGCAGTTTTCCGGTGACCGATGGCATCCCGGTGCTGCTGCTTGATGAAGCACTGCCGGGTACTGGACCGGCTGCCGGCGGCTGGGACGGTGACGGTAGCGGGCTTGGGTTCGGGTGATGCGACTCGACGGGGTCTTTGACGACGACCTGCTTGATGACCCCAGGCGCCTGGAAGCCACCGACACCGGTGGGCTACTCCGTGCCGTGGCGACCGCGGGCGCCCAGGTCCGCTCCACGGCATCGGCCGCGGAAGAGGCAGGTCTTGGGCGGCTGGCCGGGGAACGTCCACGAGCACTGGTGCTGCTGACCCGGGCAGGTGCGGCACCGGCCGCCGCACCGCTACTGCTCGCGCTGCTCGGATCGTCCTGCCCGGTGCCGGTGGTGACGACGCGGTCGGTACCGATGTGGGTGGGTGCGCTGGACATCGTGTTGGCGAACACCACGGATCCGGGTGACCCTGAGCTGGCCGAAGGCGTAGAC
>JALZCO010000329.1 GCA_030863015.1 Actinomycetota bacterium | reverse complement strand
GTGCGGGAACTGGTCATGCTGCATGGGGGCACGATCACCGTGGAATCCACGGTGGACGTGGGCACGACATTCACCGTCACGTTGCCGTTCGGATGCGAACACCTCCCCGCCCAACAGCTGCGTGCGGCTGCCGCCCAGACCGCCCCGTCAGCGCAGGTTGAACCGTTCGTCGCGGAGGCGTTGCGCTGGCTACCGCCGGTGGACATGGAACCGGGTGACGTCTCCGCGGATCCCGCTGAACCGGACTTGCCGGTCCTGGCGAGCTCGGTGGGTGCTGGCACCGGCCGCGTGCTTGTCGTCGACGACAACGCCGACATGCGCCAGTACCTGCAGCGGCTGCTGTCACCGCGCTACCGGGTGCATGCGGTCGGTGATGGGCTCGCCGCCTTGGCAGCGGCTCGGGCGCAACCACCTGACTTGATCATTAGTGACGTGATGATGCCGAACCTGAACGGCTTAGAGTTGATCACTGCGTTGCGAGCGGATTCCACTACCGCGCAGGTGCCAGTGCTGCTGCTGTCGGCGCGGGCCGGGCAGGAGGCCGCGGTCGAGGGATTGGACTGCGGCGCGGACGACTACCTGGTCAAGCCCTTCTTCGCCGAGGAACTGCAGGCCCGGGTGCGGTCGAACCTGGAACTGGCCCGGCTGCGCACTCAGGAGTCGACGTGGCGGTCCACCCTGATCAGCGCGATGCAGGACGGCATGTTCGTCGCAGATCCGGACGGCACAATTGTGGAGGTCAATGACGCGTTCGCCGATATCCTCGGCTACGGCGCTGAAGACCTGCCGTATGTTCCGCCGTACCCGTGGTGGCCCGACCCGGTTCAGGAGCCCGAAGAATTCGCGCAGGTTCACGCCGTGTCCGAGGCCGCGATGAAGCCTGGCGGGGATGGTCGGTGGGTGCTGCCGATGCGGCATGGTGTGGACCATCGGCGGGTCTGGCTCTCAGTCGCCAGTGGGCAGGTCACCCGTCCTGACGGCACTGTGCAGGCGTTCGTGGGCACGGTGCGCGACGTCACCGTCGAACATCTCACTGCGCGCCGCGACGCGGCCGTGGCCCGGCTCACCGGACGGCTGGGCGAAGCCAGTGACGTGCACGGTGTGTTAACCGCCGGGTTGGCCGAGCTGGCTGCCAACTGGGTCACCCGCTGCGCACTGATCCTCACCTGGGATACCGCCGACACGGTATCGACGATCGGCACCGGCACGTCGTGGGCGGCGCTGCCGGCAGCGACCAGAGACGCGATCAGTCAGATCCGCACCACCGGGCGAGTGCACTGGGACCAGAGCGACCGGTCCGGGGATCCACCCCAGCCCACGGTGGTGGGTGCCCCGGTTCCCTGCGGCGCCCAGGTCAACGTGGTCTGGCTTGAGGTCGACCCGACCTGGCCTTTCGACACCGAGGATGCTGCGCTGCTGTCTGATCTCGCTGGTCACCTCGGCCACGCGCTGACCAGGGCACGGTTGTTCGACGAACAACGCACTGCGTCACTCACCCTGCAACGCGCCATCCTCGGGCCTACCGTGCTGCCGGCTGGTTTTGCGGTGCGTTACGAGCCCGCGATCAGTCAGCTGGCGGTCGGTGGTGACTGGTACGACATCGTCGAACTGGGTGTGGATCGGATAGGTGTGGCCGTTGGCGACTGCGTCGGCCATGGGTTGGCCGCCGCTGCCGTGATGGGGCAGCTTCGTACCGCGTGCCGCACCTTGCTGCTGCAAGATCACACCGCCGCACAGGTGCTGACCGCGATGGACAACGTTGCCGCGTTGATCCCGGATGCGGTGTGCACCACCCTGTTGTGCGCCGTCATCGATCGCACCACCGGCGCTATGCGCTACAGCTGCGCTGGTCACCCACCGGCCATTGTGGCCCGCGCCGATGGCCGCACCGATCTCCTTGACGGCGCCCGCAGCGTTCCGTTGGCCACCGTGGACGTTGCGCGCCAAGAGGCCACCGCGGTCCTGGCTCCGGGTGACACCGTGCTGCTCTACACCGACGGGCTGGTCGAACGGCGCAACACCGTTCTCGATACCGGCATCGGCCGTGCTCGCGACTTGCTGGCTCAGACCCATCACCTGCCACCTGCTGAGATCGCCGACTGTTTCGCCGAGCAACTCCTCAGCGATGGTCACGATGACGACGTCGCCTACCTGCTCTACCAGCACCCTCTCGAGGTGGGCCGCACAGTCACCGCCACTGTGCCGGCTCACCTCCAGCAGCTTGCTTCTTTGCGTCGCACGCTGCGCCAATGGCTGACCGCGACCGCCGTCGACCAGCACACAGCCCAAGAGCTCGTGCTCGCCGTCGGTGAAGCTGTCGCCAACGCCGTTGAACACGCCTACCTCGATAGCGAGCCCGGCAGCGTTGAACTCACCGTCAGCCGTTACCCCGATAAGCTGCACCTCGAGGTGCGCGACCACGGCCGCTGGCGCACCATCCCGGCTCCCGGCCCCCGCGGCCGCGGCCTGCAAATGATGGAAAAGCTCACCGATGCCGTCACTGTGGACATCGACGACCACGGCACCACCGTCCGACTCTCCAAGAGGCTGCTGCTGTGAAGATCGGTGTCCCGCGGGAGCTGAGGATCCACGAGTACCGCGTCGCGATGACGCCCGCCGGTGTCCTCGAGCTCACCCGTCGCGGGCATGACGTGATTGTGGAACGTGGCGCCGGGGCCGGCTGCGCATTCCCCGACGACACCTACCTGGCCGCGGGCGCCCGGATCGTCCCGCTGGCCGACGACGTGTGGGCGCAGGCGCAGCTGGTGCTCAAGGTCAAGGAACCGGTGCCCGAGGAATACCACCGGATGCGCAAGGACCAAATCCTGTTCACTTACCTGCACCTGGCTGCGTCAGCGGAGTGCACCCATGCGCTGATCGAAGCCCGGACCGACGCCATCGCCTATGAGACGGTGCAACTACCTGACGGCTCACTGCCGCTACTGGCCCCGATGAGCGAGGTCGCCGGCCGGATGGCCCCCCAGGTGGGGGCACACTGCCTGGAGCGCATGCAAGGCGGGCGCGGGGTGCTGCTTGGCGGCGTCTCCGGCGTGCCGGCCGGCAAGGTGGCGGTGATCGGCGCCGGCGTGGTGGGAATGAACGCCGCCACCATCGCGCTGGGAATGCAGGCCGAAGTGGTGGTGCTCGACGCCAACATCAACCGGTTACGAGAGATCGACTTCGTCTACCGTGGCCACCTGCAGACCATCGCCTCCAACGCCTACGAGGTGGAGAAGGCCTGCCTGTGGGCGGACCTGGTCATCGGGGCGGTACTGGTGCCCGGCGCCAAGGCACCCACCCTGGTCAGTCACGACCTGGTCGGGCGGATGCGCTCGGGATCGGTGCTGGTGGACATCGCCATCGACCAGGGGGGTTGCTTCGCCGACTCCCGGCCCACCACGCACGCCGATCCGACCTTCACCGTGCACGAGTCGGTGTTCTACTGCGTGGCCAACATGCCCGGCGTGGTGCCGCACACCTCCACCTATGCGCTGACCAACGTCACGCTGCCCTACGTGTGCGCATTGGCCGACAAGGGACTGCGGCGGGCGGTGGCCGACGACCCGGCGCTGGCCCGGGGAGTCAATGTGCTGGCGGGCTCTGTGGTGCTCGCCGAGGTCGCCACCGCACACCACCTTGACTACGTGCCGCTGGCTGAGGCGTTCGGGTGAGCGCGGGCCTGCCGCCCGCCCTGGCCACGGTGATCTCCGGGTACTTGGACCATCTCGCGGTGGAGCGCGGCACGTCGTCCAACACGCTGGACTCCTACGCCCGCGACTTGCGCCGTTACGGCGCCTACCTGGATTCACTCGGCGTTGCGGGGCTCGCCGAGGTACGTGAGGAACAGGTGAGCGGCTTCCTCGCGGCGCTGCGCGACGGGGCCGGTGGGCACCGGCCGCTGGCCCCGTCCTCCGCGGCCCGGGCACTGGTCGCGGCTCGCGGGTTGCACCGGTTCGCCTTGTGGGAAGGCCTGGTGCCAACCGACGTCGCGGCGGAAGTGCACCCCCCGAACCCGCCGAAAAGGCTTCCTAAAGCGTTGGGGGTGCACGAGGTGCTACGGCTGCTGGAGGTGTTCTCCGCCGATGGGGGCCCCCGAGCGCTGCGCGACCGGGCGCTGCTGGAGATGCTGTATTCCACCGGCGCGCGGATCTCCGAGGCGGTCGGGCTCGACCGTGACGACATCGACGCCCCGGCTCGCACCGTGTTACTGCGCGGCAAGGGTGGCAAGCAGCGACTGGTGCCGGTTGGTCGCCCCGCGCTTGGCGCGCTGGATGCATATCTGGTTCGCGGCCGGCCGGCCTTGGCCGCCCGGGGACGGGGTGTGCCGGCAGTCTTTCTCAACGCCCGCGGCGCCAGGCTGTCCCGGCAGAGTGCCTGGGCGGTGTTGCAGGAGGCTGCCGCTCGGACCGGAATCACCGCTGCGGTATCACCACACACCCTGCGGCATTCCTTCGCCACTCATCTGCTGGAGGGCGGTGCGGACGTCCGAGTGGTGCAGGAACTGCTCGGGCACGCTTCGGTGACCACCACACAAGTCTATACCCTGGTGACGGTGGACACTCTGCGTGAGGTCTATGCAACGGCACATCCACGGGCTCGTGGCTGAGGCGCGTTTACGGCGTTTTCGGCTGCGGAATAGTCTCCCCGAGGATCACACCGCGCTGGAAGGGGTTCCATGTCGACCTGGGCGTCCGCGCAGCAGCCGCTGGCTGTGCCGACCCCGCCGGTCTCGTATGACGACGGGATCGTCGACGACGGGATCGATCCTGCCGGTCGTCGGCACCGTGCGGTGCCGCAGCCACCCCCGCTGGACCGGCACGGGCCAGCTC
>JALZCO010000327.1 GCA_030863015.1 Actinomycetota bacterium | reverse complement strand
AACCCGGATGGTGTCCACCGCGCGGGTGTCCATTTCGGTCCAGTCGTCGGGCACCCGGGGGGTGGTGAGCTGGGTCAGATTGTCGGTGACGGACACGCTCGTGCTCCTGACTATGCTCCGTGCGGCGGCCGTGGCGGGGTGGCCTGTGCAGGTCGACCCGTGACCTCCCACCCTAGCGAGAAGGCGCCAGCCCGCGATCCGAACTGGGGCCTCACCGCCCCGTCACGGGGTGACGCACGCCACGCCATTACCATTGGTATTCAAGTACCCGCCTTCGACCAGCCCCAATCAGCCCGATCAGTGGCAGACGAGGAGCCGCGGTGAGCTGTACCGTCCAGGCTCCTGCGACACCGCGCACCCACCACCGCGGCGGTGTGCTACGCGGTTATCTCGCGCTGACCAAGCCTCGAGTGATCGAGTTACTCTTGGTCACCACGATCCCGGCGATGTTGCTCGCTGCGCGTGGGGTGCCTTCCCTGTGGCTCATTCTGGCCACCCTGGTGGGCGGCATCATGGCGGCGGGCAGTGCCAACGCGCTGAACTGCGTCGCCGATGCCGACATCGACGCTCAGATGAAACGGACTCGGGCCCGGCCGCTGGTCACCCGTGAGATACCGATCCAGCATGCGCTGATCTTCGGGATCGCGCTGGGGGTGGCCTCGTTCGGCTGGTTATGGGCCACCACCAACCTGCTCTCGGCGCTGCTGGCAGTCGCCACGATCCTCTTCTACGTTTTCGTCTACACGCTGTTACTCAAACGTCGCACCGCGCAGAACATCATCTGGGGCGGCGCCGCCGGATGCATGCCAGTGGTGATCGGCTGGTCGGCGGTCACCGGCACGGTGGGCTGGCCCGCGCTGGTGATGTTCGGGATGATCTTCTTCTGGACGCCGCCGCACACCTGGGCGCTAGCGATGAAGTTCCGCGAGGACTACCAACGGGTCGGCGTGCCGATGTTGCCAGCAGTGGCCTCACCAGTGTCCGTGGCCGGCCGCATCGTCGTGTTCAGCTGGTTGATGGTGGGCTGGAGCCTGTTGCTGGTTCCGGCCACGAGTGGGGTCTACGCAGCGGTGGCGGTGCTCGCCGGCGGCTGGTTCTTGGTGATGGCACACCGGTTGCATGCCGCCGTGCGGCGGGGTGCAGCCGTCAAACCAATGCGGCTGTTCCACCTGTCCAATACCTACCTCGCGCTGGTGTTCGTGGCGATCGCGGTGGATTCGGTGCTGGGCTGGGCTGCGCTGGTCTGATATCTACTGTCCTGTGCTTCGGGGCGTGCTGGTGCTGGTGGCCGTGGTGCTCGCGGTGCTGGTCCTGGCGTGGATCTTCCAGCGGCGCCTGATCTACCTGCCGGACCGGGCGGCGGTGCCGCCGGCTGCCGAGGTACTGCCTGGTGCCCGCGACGTCACCGTGCATACCGAGGACGGTTTGGCGCTCGGCGCCTACCTCGTGCCGCCGAGCAGTTCTGAGCGCGGCATGACCGTGCTGGTGGCACCGGGCAACGCCGGGTCGCGGGTGCTCCGCATCCCACTCGCGCAGCGGCTGGCGGCGCAAGGGTTCGGGGTGCTGCTGATCGACTACCGGGGATACGGTGGCAATCCGGGCAGCCCGTCGGAAGACGGGCTGGTCGCAGACGGGGGCGCGGCATACCAGTACCTGGTGCAGCAGGCCGGGGTGTCCCCGCAGCGGCTGGTGTACTTCGGAGAGAGCCTGGGGGCGGCGGTGGTGACCCGGCTGGCTGTCGAGCACCCGCCTGCTGCGTTGGTGTTGCGCTCACCGTTCATCGATCTCGCCTCCGTGGGAGCGGTGCACTACCCGCTGCTGCCGGTCCGGCAGCTGCTGCGGGATCGGTTCCCGGTCACGGAGCTGATCGCACGGGTGCGGGTGCCGACCGTCATCGTGTACGGCGCGCAGGACACCATCGTGCCGCCCGAGCACAGCCGAGCCGTGGCTGCTGCGGCGGGCGGTCCGACCCGAACGGTCGAGGTTGCCGGTGCCGATCACAACGACCCTGCGCTGTTGGTCGGAGATGAGCTCATCGACGCGATTACCGCGGTGCCCTGACCCGGCGCGCGGGCCCGCTGTCGAGCCGTCGCCGCCAGGCCTCGTATGTGGCGGGGCTGACACCGTGATACGCGGGTCCCCGATCGGTTGGCAGCAGCGGCGGCCACGGCCAGAACCGCGCCACGCCGCGCGAGTGCCAGAAGCCGAGACCGAGCACGAGGCCGAAGACCAGGTGCCCGATCAGCGAGAGCGAGACCGTGGTGGTGGTCAGGGGGAACATCAATTGCTCGCCGCGTGGGGCCAATGCGACAGTCATGATCAGCCCGGTCCACACTGGGAAGATCGCGAAGGCCACCGCCGCCAGCACGGCGTCGCGCTGGGACCGCCGGTGCAGGCCCACGGCCAGCGCGACCACGAAGAACGCGATACCGATCCCGCCGCCGTCACCGATGTAGCGCCACAGGTAGCCGACCACGGCGCCGCTTCGGGTCTCGGCGCGGCCGGTGATCCACGTGCCCATCGTCGGGATGAAGTCGTCCCACCATCCAAGCAGGTACACCGTGTCGAGCCGGAAGATGTCGTACACGACGCAGGCGACCATCCCCCAGACCAGCCCACGCCCGACGATCCGGTCGGTGGGGTCTGGCGCGAACACAGCCAGTACCGCGACCGTGGCCGCCAGCGGGATTATTACCAGCGCCGCGGTGGTGTTCATCGAGACGAGATCGAAAACCTGCGCGGAGATCGCGAGCAGCGGCAGGCCTGCCAGCAGGAGGTGCAGGCCTATCCGCGCGGCGGTCCGGGTCTGGTCGTCGGACCGTTCCGGGACGCCGGCGCGGGGTGCGAGTATCGCGCTGGTGGTGACGGTGCGCGGCGCGAACGAGGGGGCGGACACGCGCGGTGACAGTAGGGACGGCGACGCCGACGGATGCCTATTTTGAGAACCTCAGCGCCGGGCAGTCGGTCCATCCGTGTGAGCCGGCGACGAACGGTCCACAATTACGCCGCCTGGCGCAGTCCTAGCGGCTGAAAGCGTGGGCTGGTTCTCAGCAACGCCGGTGGGCTTTTCCGGCTGGAGTCCGGTGTCGCGACGAGCGGTCGGTGCTACACGGTGATAGCCGTTGGTCGTGGTTGACACTAGGTGAGGCGGCTGAGGAACCGGCCGACCTTCGCCGCGGTGCTGGGATTCTCGGTCAATGCGTAGTTGTACAGCGCGATCGGGATCGCGAATGAGTAGGTCGGGTAGGCATGGATCGAGCCGATGATCGCGTCGATGGTGAGGTCGTTGTTCATGGCCAGGGTCAGCTCATTGATCATCTCGCCGGCACACTGCCCGGCGATGTGGGCGCCGATGAGCCGCCGTTTGCCGTCGATGAGGAACTTCATCAGGCCGACGGGTTCGGCGTCGGTCACGGCCCGCTCGTTGTGGCTGTAGGGAAAGCGGACGACCTCAAAGGTGTCCCCGGCTGCGCGTGCCTGCTCTTCGGTGTGGCCGACGTGGGCGATCTCCGGATCGGTGAACGTCACCCACGGCAGATGCCCAGGGGCGAACTTGGACTTGATCGGGACGAAGATGTTGCGTACCGCGTGCGCCGCCTGGTGACCGGCGTAGTGGGTGAACGCCGGCCCGCCCGTTACGTCGCCGACGGCGTAGATGTGCGGCTGGTTTGTCTGAAGTAGCTCGTTGACGGTGATCCCCCGCTGGTTGGTGCTGACCCCGGCGGCCTCGAGTCGCAGTGATGCCACGTTGGGTACCCGCCCGACAGCGCACAAGATCTTGTCCACCCGCAGCTGGCCGCCGTCCAGGGTGAGCACCGTATCCGCGCCCTCGCGGCGCACCGCGCGCAGCCGGGTATCCAGCCGCACGTCGATGCCCTCCTCGGTGAACTGCCGCTCCAGCACGTCGATCATCTCGGTGTCATCGCGGGGGATCAGATGCGGTCCGCGCTGCAGCACGGTCACCGTGGAGCCGAGCCGGTGAAATGCCTGCGCGAGCTCCACGCCGATCGGACCGCCACCGATCACTGCGAGCCGTCCCGGGAGGTCGCTGAGGGCGAAGACGTCTTCGTTGGTGAGGTAACCGACCTCGGACAGTCCCTCGATCGCAGGTACAGCGGGTTGGCTGCCGGAGGCGATCAGGATGAACTTGGCGGTGATATCTCGGTCTGCCACGCGCAGCGTGTGCGGGTCGCCGAAGGTGGCGCCGCCGAGCACCACATCCACTCCGAGCTCGGACAACGCCACGGTGTCGTCCAGTTTGCCGATGTCGGCGATGGCTCGCTGCACCCAGGCGTTGACCGCGGAGAGCCCGTTGTTCACCGGCTGCGCGGACAGTCCCCACCGTTGTGCGGTGGCGGCCTCGCGAGCCACCCGGGACGCCTTGATCAAGGCCTTGCTCGGCACGCAGCCGTAGTGCAGGCAATCCCCACCTAGCTGGTCTTTGTCGATCAACACGACCTGCTTGGCGAAGAACCGGGCGAGTCGGGCGGCGGTCAGCCCGCCCGATCCCGCGCCGATGATGGCCAGGTCGTAGTCGAAGGACGGCATCGTGTTCCCCGATCAGCCACGGTTGGTCGTCGTTACGGGCAGCGCTTGCGGTGGTTGGTCGTCCTTGAACAGCCACCAACCTGCTGCAGCAGGCGCGCGGGGCGGATCCGGTCGTCGGGGGTGCGCGGCAGCCAGCGGCGCACCACAGTGCCGTCGCACAGCAGCGCGTCGCCGCCCATTTGCCGGATGTCCTCTACCGGCCGAGGCAGCTGCTGCCCGCGCGCTGCGGCCAGCGCGTAGCGGGCCACGGTTGCCGGCGAGTACACCTGCCACAGCCTGGCACGGCGCATGCCGAGTAACCCGTAGAGCCGGCGGTTCTCATCGGCGAGGAACAGGCCCGGCCAGCCGACGTGGTCGGCGAGGGTGGCGAGCGCGTCAGGTGGGCTGAACCCGCACGCGACCAAGCCGATCGGACATCCAGCAACCTGCTCACGCACCTGCACGAGGTGCTGCTGGCAGGGCAGTCAAAACCGGTGTCGGATCGCGGTGAGCAGGTACCTGCCGGGCAGCGCGCCGAGGTCCACGATCCGGCCGGTGCGCGCATCGGGCAACTTGAGCCCGTCAAGCGGGACGGGCTGGCCGACCTCACGTGGCACGGACGTCGACGATCGGCAGCAACCGGCGGAGTTCGACGTTCTCGATCGGGTCGAGCACCGAGTGCTGCACGCAGGCGGGAACGAGTTCACCGGTCCCGGGGTGGGCCATCGCGTAATGGCAGGACGCGAGCCGTTCCTGGGTGGCGAGGATTCGCGGATCGGAGGCTTTCTCGCCGCGTTGCATCAGCTCCCAGGCCGGCGTGACGTCCGCGGCGTCCATGAACTGGTGCACCACGAACGACACCGGTCGCACGCCGTGGCGCAGCAGCGCCCGCAGCCCGCCGACCCGGCGCACAAGGCGGGCGATCCACCGGAGCGCGATCGCGAGGATGGCCGGGTGGCGCACGATCGTCCGCATCAACTTGCCGGCCAGGTCCGGCGCCTTCACCCCGGTGAAGTTCACCCCACCGAAGTAGCGGAAGAAAGCGTTCCTGGTGGCGAGGTCATCCACGTCCTCACCGGACAAGAACGGATACCAGCGCCGCCCGACGAACAATCCATAAGCTGCCCGGTTGCAACGCAGGTCACCATGCTGAAACGCGGTGTAGTCCAGCTTGCCGGCGGCACCGCGTTCGATCTCCTGCCATACCTCGTCCATGCCGGTTTGCTGGTAGTCCTCGTGCCAGCGCCGGTTGTCCCCGAGGAACGCCGCAGGCTGGAACGAGAACATGCCGAAGCCCATCGCGTGGCAGTCCCGCACGACGTCGGCGACCTGGCCGAGATTCGCCGGGGTGACGGTCATGTTGTGTGCCAGGAAGAACCTCACTCCGTGCGTGCGGCGCAGGCGGGTGAACATGTCGACGAAACGCTGCCGGTACGGGTTGAGCTCCCGTTCGCTGCCCGCCCGCGGGATCCCCCGGCGGCCGAACATGAGCACGTCGAAGTGCCCCGCGAACGACAGGCGCGCCAGCCGCCGCCGTCCTTGCCCGTCCAGCGCCAGCGACTCCAGGTAGTCATAATCGAAGTCCCCGTGGGACATGCTCATCGGCTCACGGCCGTAGCGGCGCATCGTCAGCAACGTCGCCGCGTGGTCGTCGGGGGACAGCAGGGTCACCTCCCCACCGATCAGCTGCGCGTGAGCGCGTGGACCTCGCACTCGGCGGAGCAGCGCCATCTGCTTGTCGACCTCGGCGATCGTGTGCGACCCATCCACCCGGATCCGGTTGGCATCGCGCGAGTGATAGCACGGCGTGCAGGCAAGGTTGCAGCGCGGGAACACCCCGTGGGTGCCCTCACAGCCCACCGCGTGCCTGCCGATGAGCTGACCAGGAGTCTTGGCATGCTCCGGAAGCTCGGCCCAGCGGCGGTCGAGTACTGCGGCGAACTCCGGATCGACCGGCCGGGTCCGACGTTCCCACCGCCGCAACATATCGATCACTCGCATGTGCACCGTGCCTTTCGGTGGCCTTTCCTTTCATTTCGCTGATCAAGCCGAACCGGTTCGCCGGCAGGGTAAGAACAGCACGGTAGGCGTCTCAGAGGGAAGGTGCGTTGATGACGAGGCTGTCCCTATGACAAGGCTGGCGCTGTGCGGTGGGACCTACTCCAACCCGTACGCGTTGCGAGCTTTCGTCGCCGACGCGCGAGCCCGTGGCGCCGACCGGCTGTGGTGCCTGGGTGACTTCGGCGCTTACGGGGCCGAACCGGAGGCGATCTGGCCGTTGCTGACCGGCAACGGCATCGAGTGCATCGCGGGTAACTATGAACTCGCCATCGGTCGGGGAGATCCCGACTGCGGCTGTGGATACGCTGACGACGACGACAACGCCTTCGCCGCGATCGCCTATGACTACACGCTGCGGCACACCTCCCGGGACTTCGCGGCCTGGATGCGCACGTTGGCCACGGAGCACCGGGAGACGGTCGCCGGCGTGGCGCTGCATCTCGTGCACGGCTCCCCGCTGGCTGTCAACGACTTCTGGTGGGAGTCGCTACCCGACGACGCACACCGAGTGCGGATCGACGCGTCCGGCGCGGACGTGATCTGCTGCACGCACTCCGGCCTGCCGTGGATCAGACACTTCCCCGGTGTGGACTGCGACACGCTGGTAGTCAACGTCGGAGTACTCGGCCGACCGGCCAACGACGGCGGCCAACACGTCTGGTACGCGCTGCTGGACTGCCTGGATGCCAGCGCCACTGCGGAGCTGGTGGCGCTGGACTACGACTGGCCCGCGCATGCGGCGTCGATGCGCAACGCCGGCTTACCCGAGGCGTTCACCCAGGCCGTGGAGACCGGATGGTGGACCACCTGCCTGGAGATCGTGCCGCCACTGGAACGCTCCCGGGGCCGCTTCCAGCTCTACAAATCGGCGATGCCATCTTTTGCCGGCGCCGAGGTGTCCTGGGCGCAAACGGCGGAGATTCCGGACAACGGCCTGCCGGTGCTACCGCTGTTCGGCACCGCTCTGTTTCCACCGCGCCTGTGGCTCTACACCAATTTCCACTGCAACCTGGCTTGCAACTATTGCTCTGTGGCCTCGTCCCCGCAGGCCCGCCGCCGCCAGCTCGGTCTGCCGCGGTTTCGCGAGCTGGTCGACGAGGCGGTTGCGGAGGGCTTCACCGAGCTGTACGTCACCGGTGGCGAGCCGTTTCTCGAACCCGACCTCGTCGAGATGCTGCTCTATGCCACCGAGCAGCTCGACGTGGTGTGCCTGACCAACGCCATGCTGTATCAGGGCTGGCGACGCACCCAGCTGCAGCGGTTGGCCGGGCGCCCGCGGCTGACCCTGCAGACCTCGGTGGATGGGGCCCAGGCCCAGTTTCACGATGCGCACCGGGGGCAGGGATCCTGGGCCAAGGCGATGGCCGGCCTGGACCGGGCGCTGTCGCTGGGCCTGCCGGTACGGGTGGGCATGACCGAGACACCGCAGAACTGCACCCAAGTCGAGCCGCTGCGAGCGCTGCTTGCCACCAAGGGGATACGGGGCCGGGACTTCGCGGTGCGGCCGCTGGTCAAGCGGGGATTCTCCGATGAGGGAGTCGCGATCAGCGAGGACAACACCGTGCCGGAGTTGACCGTCACAGCCGA
The DNA here is from genome assembly GCA_030863015.1 of Actinomycetota bacterium. Taxonomy (GTDB): domain Bacteria; phylum Actinomycetota; class Actinomycetes; order Mycobacteriales; family Pseudonocardiaceae. The sequence continues at coordinate 2,520 of JALZCO010000327.1, read as the reverse complement.
CGGTTGGCACTGGCACCCGGCCGGCGCTGACCTCGATACCTCCCCGGACATGCTGCTCGCCGGACCTCGGATCAGCATGGCCGAGGCCAAACGGCGGGCGGTGGAGTTGTTCCTGCAGCTTCGCCAGCGTGACGGCTCACTTCCGTTGGTCTACAACTGTGCCGTGTGAAACGGGCCGGATGAGGGCCGGCTAGGAGTAGGCATTGGTCACCTCTTCGACCTGCTCGTAACCAACGCGGAGCAGGAAGGTGCTGTTGCGTCCGTAGGACTTCATGCCCAGCACAAAGAAGTTGGGCTCCGGTACCCGCAGGGCGTCCACCCCGTGCGACGCCTGAGCCAAGCAGTCCGCTGGGCCGTCGCCCGCCGCGCCCAGCAACGCCGCCGACAGGTTCATCGGTGCCGCGGTGGCGTAACACTCATGCACCTGCAGCTGCCGGTACAGCGAGGTGTCACCCAGGAAACCGGTCAAGGCGATGATGCGGTCGCAAACGATCTCCTCGACATCCCCGGTGCTCGACCGCAGAGCCACGGCCACACCGCCGTCGGTTTCGCGTAACGCGTCGATCACCACAGCAGTGCGCACCTGGACTCCGGGCAGCGCGCCGGACCGCAGCCGTTGCGACACCTCGACCAGCTCCTGGCGTTGGGGTAGGGGATCGTTGGAGACCTCTCCCCAGCCCGGGTCCGCCGCCCGTACCGCCCAGAGCACCTGGGTGTCAGGCCGCGTGGCCACCAGCTCGGCAAGGTCCCGCGCTGCAGTCTGGGCTGATTTGCCTGCGCCGACCAGAAGCACCCGGCGGCCCGCCCACTCATCGGCCTCGCTGTCCAGATCGGGAATGCGGTGGATGATTTGATCCGCCACCTGCAGTTCCCCAGGAGCCGGGATGCCGCCATCGCCGAGGCAGTTGGCCTGACCGTAGCTGCCGGTGCAGTCCAGCAGTAGATCGGCGTGCTCCACGTACTCGACGTCGTCAGTGCCATCTCGGGGGCCGGCGAGCAGCAGCCGGAAGGGCTGCGAACCGCGCTGCGTACTACCGATTTCTTCGTGCTTGAGCAGGCCCTGCCGAGCGACGGCGAGCACCCTGGTGTGGTTACGAATGGTGGCCGCCAGCTCGGGGAGCTCAGCCAGTGGGTGAAGGAGCTGCTTGGCGAACTCAGCGCCGGTCGGGCAGTGCTCGGTAGGCCCTGGTGGCTGCACCCCAGCAGCGTGGAGATACGCGAGCATCCGCGCCGACACGTTCATCGACCAGGGCGTGAACAACCGGATATGACTCCATGCGGTGACGTTTGCGGCCACCGAAGCAGCCGACTCGTAGACGGTGCAGGGCCAACCCTTGTCCAGGCAGGCCAACGCGGCATCCAAACCGATCGGGCCGGCACCGAGGATCGCGACGTGGCCAGGCCCGGACCCAGGGTCCAGACCTTCAGCGGTGGAGTCGGCTACTGCTGTCACGTGCACTCCGTCAGCTCGGTCTCACTCCATTCGCCCGCCCGTAAGGTGTGGGCTGTTCCAGCAACCTATTCGATACTCATGGGAGATCGGATCGATTACGATCATGATGAGCAAGCCGGTGACGATATCGATCGTGGTGCCAGCGCTCAATGAGGCAGCACGCATTGAGGACTGCCTGCGACGGTTGCGCCGCGACTTCCCCGACTGCGAGCTCGTGGTGGTGGACGGCGGCAGCACCGATGGAACCTTCGACCTTGCCGCCCAGCATGCCCAGACCGTTCGCAGCCTGCCGGGTCGAGCCGCGCAGATGAACGCTGGTGCCGCGCTGACCACTGCTGACATCCTGTGGTTCATCCACGTCGATTGCCTGATCCCGGCCGATGCTTTCGGCCTGCTCCGCCGCGCGATGCGCGACACCGGCGTGGTCGGAGGGGGCCTGCAACTGCGCTTCGACCAACGTGGCTGGGGATTGGACTACCTGGCGGTCAGCTCCAACCAGCGAGCTCGCCGGCTGCACTGGATCTTTGGTGACCAGGCGATCTTCGTCCGCCGTGACGTGTTCCACTCGGTGGGCGGCTTCCCCGAGCTGCCGCTCATGGAGGACCTGGAGATGTCCCGCGTCCTGCGGCGGCGTGGCCGGCTTGTGGTGCTGCCGGCCTTTGTCATCGCCTCGGCCCGGCGGCTGGTCGAGCAGGGCCCGTGGCGCATGATGGTGCTGATGCAGTGGCTCAAAGTCCAATACCTGCTCGGCGTTGACCCGGAGCGGATTCGCCAACGCTACGAAGCCGGCACCAGCCGCGGACGTAGGCAACGGGCCCGCACCCAGTCGTTACGGTGAACGGCATGCTGCCCTGGTCCGCTGCACTCGCTGGGCGACTCGACGAACACGTGATCGATAGTGCGCTGCTGCGGGACAACCCGCTGGGTGATCCGGCGCGCCGCCCGCTGTGGGTGTACTCGCCTCCCGGCTACGACGACTCGCAGCGGCGCTATCCGAGCGTCTACGCTGGTGGGGGAAGCAGGATGTCAGGGGTAGAGGGGTCAATGGCGTCCAGGCGGATCAGGGC
>JALZCO010000323.1 GCA_030863015.1 Actinomycetota bacterium | reverse complement strand
GGCCCAGTGCGCGAGCCACTTCTATCGTAGGTATGCCATAGCGCGATCCCTGGTCTGTAACCAGCCAGATCGCCCCGGTATCGGGGCGCTGGCCAGGTACCACCCCGCGGACCAGGGCTCCTTTGGTTGGCTTGTGGAAGACACTGTCGGCCGTCTGGCCGCTCACCGCGGGAGGCACCTCAACGGGCCTCTCGCCATCATCCAGCGGAAGTCGCTCGCCTGGGTTGACACTGATCACAGGTTCCTGGTCCGGGCCTTGCCAGGTAAGCAGACGATCGGCGTCTCGGTGGTCTTGAGCACCTGCGGGACCTGAGCGGGGAAGCCGGCCAAGTCCAGCTGGATTGCTGACGGCACCTCCGGCACCCGTGAGATGGCCTCCGGCGTGACGGTCGTGAAGTCCGCGCTGGTGCTGCGGCCGTAACGAATGAGATCGGCTGCCGCAGGTTCCACTGGCTGCACTCCTTGAGGCAGCACAAGGAAAAAGGAATCCTTGACTCCTTTCACCCGCACGACATCGCCGACCTGAACACCCGGAAGCTGAGGTAAGGGCGGCCCGGTCGGGATGGTCGGCAGCGTCAAAGGGCGTCCTTCGGGGATCGCGTTGAGCAGACCGGTACTGACCTTGCGCGGCGCAACGTTGCCCAACCGGTAGAACCGGACGACGGGATCGCGCTGGTCAACCTGCCGCCGCTGGCCGCGCCACACGAAGTAGGTGGTTGCGGTGCTCTGTTCGGCAACGAGAAGGGCCTGGTCGTCACCGAGCCGGCGGCCCGGTGGTTGCCCTTCCCGGATCAGGGCTGTGGTGGACAGCTGCGGTTGCGGCTCCGCGCGGTTCGGCAGGTCCTGCCCCACCTTGGCCGTGTCGCATACCGACCAGATGCCCCGGATCAAGTTCTCCGGTGCCGGCAGGGGCGGCGCTCCCGGAAGCCCGGTAGACGGTGCCCGCCCGATGTCGGCCAACGCGGAATCTGCGACCCTCTTGGCCTCCGACGCTCCCTGACCCGGTGAGATCGCAGCCAACAGCAGGCGCGCGGAAGTCAGGTTAAGCACCGGGATGAGTCGCCGGGGGTTGTCCTGCACCACGAAGATCGCCTCGGATGGGCTGCCGATGACGATCTCATTGCTGCTGATCTGACTGGTCGGGCTGAACTTGCCTACCACGAAAAAGGCCACCAACCCCAACCCGCCCAAGATCAGACCAACCGCGGTTGCCCGCAAGTGGTGGCGCATCGGCTCGTGCAACATCACTGCGTCCTTGCGGACCAGTGCCGACTCCATCCTGCGAAGCACGAAGCGGTACGCCTGTACCTGCGACGTGGTGGTCGGATCCTTGGGCATCGGGTGCCTGCCGCTCTCCCCTGAGTTGTACGGTGCCGCAGGATAGCGGGACGGAGACGCGGATATGACCGGTGCACTGCCCGCCACGGTGACTGCCCGGCGGCGCTCGACAGGCTTGCGTCTTGGCCCGCTGCCCATGATCAACGTGGTGGCGCTGGAGATCGGGCTCGCGCTTGGTCTGGTGCTCTTCGCCGTGGACACCGCCCTGTGGTGGGCAGCGCTAGCGGTGCTGCTGATCGCGGCGCCGCTGGCGCTGGGGCGGTGGCGCGGCCGCTGGCTCGTACTGTGGGTGCAGCTCGGCGCACGCTACCTACTGCGCTCACATCGCCGGACCGTGACCAGCCCGACGCTGGTAGCGGCTGGTCACCCGCCGACCGTGCCGGAGCCGACCTTGGGCACGGATGATCCCCGGGTCGCCCTGTTGCGCATGGTGTTACCGGAGCTGATCGTCGCGCATACCACCGACCACCAGCGCGAACCACTGGGCATAGCCGGGCACCATGGCACCTGGACTGCTGTGCTGCAGGTGGATGCCGCACCATTGATGATCGCTCCGGTCGGTGGCGCTCCGAGCCTGCCGCTGGCCACGCTAGCTGTTTGTCTGGAGGATCGCGGGGTTGTGCTGGACGCGATTCAGGTGATCTGGCACTGCTATCCGGGCAGCGCGGCCCTGCCGTCGTCGTCCCCGGCACTGCGCTCCTACCTGGAGGTTTTAGGTCCGCTGCCGGCGGCCGCCCGCCGCACCACCTGGGTCGCGGTGCGATTGGATCCCCGCCGCTGCCTCGCCGCCGTGGCCGAACGTGGTGGTGGGGTGGTGGGCTCGCACCGGGCGCTGATCGGCGCCGTGTCCCGGGTCCGTAGCGCGCTGGAATCCCGGGGCATCTCGGCCCAACCGCTGGATGCCGACCGTCTCTTACGGGCTGGGATCTCCGCCGCCGAACTCTCGGCGGTGGCGGGCACCGGGCAACAGGTGGCGCTGAATGAAACGTGGGCGGCGGTCACCGCCGCTGGGGTGGGACACGCCAGCTATGCGATCTCCGGCTGGGACACTACCGGGAGCACACCGAACCTCAACGCGTTGACCGGAGTCCGCGCACTGTCCACGACCGTCGCGCTATCGCTGTCCCCTGGCGCGGATGGTGCCGAGGTCGGGTTGCGAGGAGTAATCCGGGTCAGCGCCCGTAATCCCACAGAACTCGAGGCGGCCCACGGGCGGCTGCAGGCCGTCTCCGGACGGCTCGGTGTGTCGCTGATTCCGCTGTGTGGCGTGCAGGTCGCCGGCTTGGCTGCAACGCTGCCGCTGGGTGCCTGCGGATGAGGACGTTGGGCAACCCGACCGGAGTCCGCTCGGTCGCGCCGGAGTTTCTCGTCACAACGGACCTGCTCGACACGTTGAGCCCGTTGGTCGATCGCGGTGGCATGGTCCTAGGTTCGGGCCCATACGACGAGCCCCTGAGCGTGTCGGTGTTACGCCCGGAGCCGACCCGGCTGGTCTTGCTTGGTGGGCTTTACCTGGCCCACCAGGTCGCCTTGCGGGCGATGGCCACCGGTGCCTGGGTGGTGGTCGCCACCGGCCGACCTGCCGGGTGGCAAGTGCTCACCCGAGCCGCCGGTGAGGGGCTGGACGGACGTCCCGCCCCGCTGGTGCAGGTATGCAGGCTCGCACCGGTCGAGCTGCCGCGAGCCTCGGAGGATGCGCCATTGCTGGTGGTGCATGACGGTGGAGCGGTACCCCAGGAGCTTTTCACGCCCCGTTCACCGTGGCAGACCACTCTGTACGTGCTGCCCTACCTGCACCCGCAGGCCGAGGGAACCGCAAACAACGCCGACCTGGTGCTGCTCCAGCGACTCCCGATGACCCAGGCGCAGCTTGCCGCCCGGATGTGGCGACTCTCCCCGTCGATGACGAACCAACTGGCGGCATTACCCGACGACGGTGTGGTCGCGCTGGGACCCGATCTGTGGCTACCGCTGCGATTGGTCACCACACCTGCGGAGCGGGAGATCCTGGGGCCGGTGCGCCGCGGGGATTGACCGCATCGCCCGGTGGCCACGCACTCAGCCACGTCCAGGCTTGCGCCGAACGACGGCTCATCAAAGCCAGTGTGCGGCCTCCTCAGCTGTCGGCACGGTGGCGGGAGGTGGAAATTCTCGTGGCGCCGTGCCGATTCGGTGCTGTTCGGCGAAGAGCACGGCCGCGCGATCGCGTACCTCGTCTTCAACGAGGGCTACACCGCCTGCTCAGGCGATGCGCCCGGAACCCGATCATACCCTGCACCGCGCGGTCGCGGTCGCGAAGTTCGGGGACCAGCTGCCGCACTCACCCTAGTCGAGGGGCTTAGGGCAGTGCCCGCCAGAAGCCAAGCAAGCGCAAAGCCCAGTGACGCTGCCGGGTCGGGGTCCAACAGCATCGCGGGGCTCTACGCGTTCTATCGCTGGAACCTACGGCGGTGTTGCACACCTTCCCAACGATTCACCTATCCAGGCCGAGCAACCTCCGTATAGCTACAGTTTGTAAGCGACCGGAATCTTGGAGCGGACAGTGGACCCGTGACCTGCGCTCACCCAGCACCAAGTCCGAGGTCTTCCAGCTTCGGATGATCATCTCGAACGGGCGCATAATCTCCACCGAGATGGCCATGTGGTCCTTTCCTGGAGCAAGAGCACGCCTGCGACGAAACTGGCTGTCGGGCCGGGTCGTCTAGCGTTGTTCCACGTCGCATGAGGAACTGGAGTGTTCCCAATTATATTGACACTGGTTTAAGCTGCCAGGTCGGTTAGTTTTCTGTATCCTAGTTCGCATTCCAGTGGTGTCAGTAGTTGAGGGTGGAGTGTCGCCGACGGTTGTAGTAACCTTCGACCCACAGGAATGTTTGTTGTTGGACCTGGGTGAGGCTGCTCCACGGGCGGGTGTGGATGAGTTCCTTTTTGTAGGTTGCGAAGAATGATTCGGCGACGGCATTATCGTAGCAGGTGGCGCGTCGTCCCGTGGAGCGGCGTACGCCATTGATGGCGCAGAAGTCAGCGAGTTCTTTCGAGGTATATTGCAACCCCGGTCGCTATGAAGATCATACCTGCCGGGGGTCGACGGGTGAGCAACGCAGCGGCCAGAGCCTCGATGATCAGACTGGTCCGCAGGTGCTCGGCGATGGCATAGCCGACCACCTTGCGGGAATGCAGGTCGATCACGGTTGCGGTGTAGACCCAGCCCTCGACGGTGCGCACATAGGTGATGTCGCCGCACCAGCCAGCGTTGGGTGCCGCGGCGGTGAAGTCCCGCCCGATCAGATCCGGCGCAGCGACGGGACGTTGACCTGCGATGGTTGTTTTCTTCCAGGCTCGCGGATGGCGTCCGCGCAAGCCAGCAGCGCGCATCAGCCGCCAGATGCGCTTGGGTCCGACCCGCACCCCGCGGGTGACGAGTTCGGCCCAGATCCGGCGCACGCCGGGGTGGCCGTGCAGCTCGGTGTGGATGGCAAGGACCTGTTCGGTGAGCTCGACGTCGGTGCGCTCGCGCGCGCAGGGCCCTTCGCAGCGCCACCGGTAGTAGCCCTGGCGGGCCACCCCGAGCTGGTCGCACATGAAGGTGACCGAGTACTCCTTTTCGGCAGCCCAGTCCGCGATCGCCGCATATTTCACGGCTGTTCCTTCGCGAACCAGGCCGCAACTTTTTTCGCGAAATCACGCTCCATCCTCAAGACAGAGTTTTCCTTACGGAGCCGTTCCAACTCGGCCCGCTCGGTCTCGGACAACTCCTTGTCCTGACCCGATCCACTGTCTTTGGCTTTGTTCACCCACTTACCTGACGTTATCTCGTGGACGCCGATGCTTTTCGCTACATCGCGAATCGTCCGGACCGAACCGCACACGAGACTAGCGGCTTGATCCTGATATTCCTGGGTGAAGTGTCGGCGTGTCGCCAAGACGGTTCCCTTCGCCTGCTCTCAGCGGTGCCCCTTACCAACTGTCTACAAGATCGGGAACGGTCCACACACTGACCCGTGGCGCCGTGTTGTTACCATCTGAGTCATTGCTGCCGCTGTCGGCATCGTCCCGATGGCGAGGGGCCTACCCTGCCGACATCCTGCTCGCCTCGGCGCAACCGCCGTCTGCGGGCTCGTCATATCGGATCGGGAAGGAGCCATAACATGGCACGCGTCACCGTCAGCGAAGGAAACGACACCTCCATCGATCTTTACTACGAGGACCACGGCTCGGGACAACCCGTGATTCTCATCCACGGTTGGCCGCTGTCTGGCCGATCCTGGGAGCACCAGGTTCGCGCACTGGTCGAGGGTGGATACCGGGTGATCACCTACGACCGGCGCGGATTCGGCGCCTCGTCGCAGCCCTGGGACGGATACCATTACGACAACTTCGCCGCCGACTTGCACAAACTCATCGGACACCTTCATCTGACCGGCGTGACCCTCATCGGGTTTTCGATGGGCGGGGGCGAGGTCGCCCGCTATGTCGGCCGGTACGGCACCGAGCGCGTCATCAAGGCCGTGTTCGCTGCCGCCGTCCCGCCATACCTGTACAAGTCCGCCGACAACCCTGAGGGCGGTATCGACGACGCCACCCTCACCGGATTCCACGATGGCATCCGAGCCGACCGTGTCGCCTTCGTCGACCAGTTCGTCACAAACTTCTTTGCTGTCCGGGGCCGCACCGACCTGGTCAGCGAACCGCTGCGGCGCTACAACGCGGCGATCGCCGCAGCCGCTTCACCAAAAGGCACCCTGGACTGCACGACGGCATTCACCAAGACCGACTTCCGCGGCGACCTCCAAGGGTTCACCATCCCTACCCTAGTGATCCACGGCGACTCCGACGCAATCGTGCCGTTCGAGGTCAGCGGCCGGCGCACCGCCGAAGCCGTCGACGGCAGCAAACTCGTCCTCGTCAAGGACGCACCCCACGGACTGAACGTCACCCACGCCCAGACCTTCAACGCCGAAGTGTTGGCATTTCTACGCAGCTGAACGCCAGCATCTCCAGTCGCATACGGGTTACACCGCACCGGATGATGCTGCTCGCCCACTGGCGATTCCCCATAACGGAAACTGTTATGAGGAGTCGCCGGCCGTGGCGGTGTGAGCCTGAATGAGCGTAGGCCGCCCGCTCTTCGGCATTATGTGGGTGATGTTACTGAAGTGACCATGATGCTTGTTCTTGGAGTCGGCTCAATACCCCCGTATCCCGCAACCATGCTGATCAATTGTGTGTGGTAGGCGGGATATCTTGCTCCTTCATGGCACGGGTGTCACGGGGCGGCAGGAAAGGTTCCTGTTCTGGTGGGTGGCCGGCTTTGATGCGTTGACCCCTGGCCAGTTCAGCATCCAGTTCCGCACCCAACAGGATGGCGATGTTGGAGATCCACAGCCACACCAGGAAGCCGATCACCCCACCCAGCGAACCGTAGGTTTTGTTGTAGGAGCCGAAATTGGCCACGTAGAACGCGAACCCGGCCGATGCCAGCACCCAGACCACGACAGCAAGCACACCACCGGGGCTCAGCCAGCGAAACCCCGGGTGTTTGACGTTGGGGGATGCCCAGTACAGCAAGGCGAACACCAGGGTGACCAGCGCGGCGATCACCGGCCACTTGGCGATGTCCCACACCAGCACCCCCGTCGAGCCGATCCCGAGCAGTTGCCCCGCTCGATCAGCCACCGTCCCGCTGGCGACCACCCCGACCGCCGACAATGCCAGCAGCACCACCACCGCCAGAGTCAAACCCACCCGCAGCGGCACCGTCTTCCA
>JALZCO010000271.1 GCA_030863015.1 Actinomycetota bacterium | reverse complement strand
CTTGTGCAGGGTGGCCTCGGCCTTTGCCACCTGACCAAGGCCGAAGAACAGGTTCAGCGCCCGTACCACCGCCAGCCGGGATCGATCCTCAGCCGAAGTGGCAAACGGTGCGGTAACGGCCGCCACTTGTTCGGCCTCGTCGGGCTGGCCCTGCCAGCGCACCGCCTCGAGCAACGCCAGGTGCGCCCGCACGCCGTCCCGACCATCGCTGCCGTCGATCGCCGCCCGCGCCATGCGCGCGGCGATGTCGTGGTCAAGTAGCGCGTTGGCATGCACCGCGGCATCGGCCAGCAGGCTGGCGTGCGCCCCTGGCTGGTCACTGTCCAGCAGCAACGTGCCGGCGCGGACCAGGTCATCCTGGCGCTTCCAGGGTAAGTGGGCATTGGCCAGCCGGCGCCGCAGCCGGCAGGCTTCGGCCTCAGGCAGCTGGTCTCGCACCACCGTGGCATAGATCGGGTGGGCCAACCACACCTCGGCCCGCCAGCCACTGCTCACCACGGTCACCAGGCCGCGGCGCTCCAGGACTGCGACGACCTCGGGATTGATCAGACTGGCCACCCGACCCAGGCCGAGGGGCTCGTCGGTGGCCAGCAACTCCAGTGCGGTTCTCTCGTCGGCGCCGAGGCCGCCCAGCTGGGCTTGGACGATCTCACGGAGACGGGGTGTGGGCTCCATGCGCCCCTCCCAGCGCCATACCCCATCGCGCATCCGCAGTCGGCCGGTCTCACACCCACCTTCGACGAGCTCACGAAGGAAAAGGACATTCCCCCGGGTGGCACGCCACAGTCGCTCGATGGTCCGGCTGTCCACCACCCCGCCAAGCGCACCGGTCACCAGCCGGTCCATCTCCACCCGCGGCAGCTGCTGCAGCTCCAGCCGGTCAGCCAGCCCGTTCTTCCACAGCGTTACCACCGGATCTGGCGCAGGTTCCCCGGTCCGCACGGTCAACACCAGGCACGCGGCACGGGTCAGGGCTAACTGGTGCACCAGGGTCACCGACAGCTCATCAAGCAGATGCGCGTCGTCGATCCCCACGATCAACCGGTGCCCCTTGCCTTGATCGGCGATTGCGGCGCCCGCGCGCTGCAGCAACGTCAACGGGTCGGACACGGTCCCCAAAGCCGGAAGCAGATGCGCCACCGCCCCCAACGGGATGGCCGCCGCCGCGCTCGTCCCTGCTGCCCAGCGGGTCGGACGACCGCTGCGCTTGGCCGCCTCCAAAGCCTCCCGGGCAAGCCGCGTCTTGCCGACCCCTGCGGGACCCGCAACGACCACATTACGTGTTTCCGGACCGGCCATGCGGTCAGTGATGAACCGCAACTCTGAGTCACGGCCCATAAGCGTCCAAGAATCCGCTCTCATAGCTGACCCGGCCAACGCGCTCGGTATCCCGCGCTGGTCCGGGATGCAGCTGACGGCCCGGCGCAAAAAGCCGACCGCTCTTGCCCCCTGTGACACATTGGCTACGCCCCCCCGCGTCGCGCCAATAAAGCTAACGAGTTACCCCCGACAATCAGCATATGCTAACCGTGACCGGATTGCCACGGTGAATACATCCAAAGGTGGAACAATCATCGCTGTCGGGGATAGGTGACCCGGCACCGTAACGCTACGTGCTCAAGTGGTGACGTTGTGCTTTTGACTTGTCGGCGTCGATGGATTGGGCCGATCACCGAACGCTTACTTAAATGCATCCCGGGCGATCGACGAGACCCCGGAGGTTTGCTGGTTAGTGACCCTTGGGTTGCCCCGGTAGCGCAGCACTGAGACGCCGGTGGTCTGTGCGTCCAGGGTGTCGCTGACCGTCACAGTCGCGTGGCTGGTCCCTGACAGCTCGGCGTCGAGGTTCCGAACAACCAGGTCGGCCAGCAGTAGCCGACTGGTCCCCGCCCCGCTGAGGTCGAGGTCTCTGACCTCTCCGGACAGCGCCAGGGTGGCGGCCCCGGAGGCGCTGGCTTGCAGGCGATCCACGCGGATGGGACCGGTGACCTCGCTGGTCCCAGTAGCGATTAGGTGCAGTGCCGGGCCTGCCGGCGCCGAGACGAGTACGACTCGGCTGACACCGTTGGTAGCCAGCCGATCCATGCGCGCCACGGTGATCTCGGCGGTCAGGGTGGCATTGCGGACGTGTGCGCCTGGGGCGAGCCCTAGCCGGAGCTCACTACCGGTCACCGTGGCCTGGACCTGCTCAGTGAGATTGTCATCCATCGTAATCCTCGCCTGCTCGGGCACGCCGGTATCCAGACGAACCACGAAACCGGCCCCCACAACCAGCGAATTGACGCCGGACAAATCGATCAGCCGGCTAGTCAGACGCCCGGATCCAACGACCGGACCGGCACTGGAATAGCTGTTACCCGGCGTGCCGTCAACACCGGCAGACCCATTGGCACCCGATGCACCATCAACACCGGAAGCGCCATTACCACCGTCTGCACTGCCGCCATTACCGTCATAGCCATCACCGCCATCGCCCCCGGTGCCGCCTGCACCACCGGCCCCACCGGGGGCACCCCAACCGTCGTCTGCGCGGCCGCTCTGACCGCCATGTCCATTACCACTGCCGCTGGTCGAGGCGCCCAGGCAGCCGGTCAGCAGCACCACTGCGGCCAGTACCGCGCCCACCCGCAGCACCTGACCAGCCACCCGCAGCACGCCACGGTCGCAGACGGGGACAACCGGCACTAGGAGCTCCTTACGCGCAGCCGGGCCGGTCCCCAGCGGGCTAACACCCACCGCAACGGACCGTGCATGATCATGCAGAACAACAGCACGCCACCCACCCAGGGCAGCAACAACAACACAATCTGGATTGCACCCAAGGTGGCCTCGGCCACACTGCCACCGGCTGCCGCTGCACCGGTCGCTGATCCCAGCTCCAGCAACCGCTCCCACACCACCGGGAAGACCTGCGGCACGATGATCAAAAACCCGATCACCCACCACAATATTGCGGGTATCACAATGGCCACCCACACGGTGATTGTCCGACGAACCCACGGCTTGAGCTCGGTCACCCGAGGATGCGCACCCCGCCCCGGGATCATGCTCGCCAGGACCGGACCCAATCGGGAAAACAGGTCCGGTACCCCAATCAGATCACTGAGAATGTAGTAGCCGTCCATGCGGATCACCGGCAAGAACTGGGTGGCGGTCTCGATGTGCAACAACACAATTACCACCAGCACCCACGGCGAGCCCGTCATCAGATAGGCCAGACCGGTCCCGGCGATGAACACCGCGTTAAAATACACCCCACCCAGATCAGTCCGCAGCCGACCGCGACGCGACAGCCGGTAAGAGTCAGTGACCGTGCTATACAGCGCCGGCCACACTATATACAGCCCAAAACCCATCTTGCCTGGCCGAGCACCCCCATACCGGCAGGCCGTGACATGCCCGCACTCATGAAAGGCCGCCGAGACCAACACCATCGCCAACACCACCAACGTCAACGTCGGCTGATACACCAACGCCAACGCACTGGGCACGATCTGGTCCAGACCACCCACGGCGATGATTGCCACATCCACCATCACAAACAGCGCCAGCCCGACAAAGATCACCGGCGGCCAGAACATCGGCCTGAAAAAACCCGCGATGTGCCACACCATCCGCTCGGGAATCACTCCCACCCGAAACTTCAACGCCAACAGCGGATCAGACTTCATCTTCATCACCGGCGCCGCCCCGGCATCCCCCAACCCCGGACCGGCCGCCACGATCCCCACCGGCCGCAACCGGTTGTCGATCAGATATGACACCTGCTGGGCCGACACCACCTTGCCCAACTCAGCAGTCAACAAACCTGCCACCTGCTCCAGATCCCGCCGACCATCCAGACTCGAAGCCAGCAGATACAACAACCGAGGCAGCTGAATAACCTGCCCGTCAACCCGACGAACGATATATCTGGGCTCCTGAAAACCAGACCCCTGATACTCCCCAATCAGCTCGGTCCCCTCCGACAACCGCGGCACCTCACCCACCACAGCATCGGGAACCCCCTCAGGTTCCGCCACCACACGATCAGTATCGATGACGCCCTCCCCCGACTCGAAACCCCACTCTCCGAATGGAAACTGCCGCACCGAAGACATCGTGAGTGGCATTGCTCTTCCCCGCGCCACTACATTCTACCGACGCCCAACGCCATGCGGCACGACTCTTCACTACCTACTTTCTCTAGCACTACTGCGTAAGAAAATGCACAACACCACCACTTTGCAGGAGGAGCGGCCACCATCCGGCCACCCCTCCCGTCACCGCACGAACCACATGATCAACCAGCGACATCAGCGCGGCTCAGCTCACGGCAGGTCCGCCGGCATCGCCGAGACCGCCGTCGCCTTGGCCGCCCCAGCCATTACCGGCGTAACTGGTCTGTTGGCCGAACAAGTTGATGTTGATGAGGTTGGTATCAAGACCGCCCCTGCCGACGCCGCCGGGACCACCTAGGCTGCCGTTGCCGCCACGGCCGACGCCGACGGCGCCAAACAGCGACAGGGCGGTAC
>JALZCO010000237.1 GCA_030863015.1 Actinomycetota bacterium | reverse complement strand
TTATTGCACTTGTCACGGTCACGGAAACCGGGACATTGGAGTCGATCCCTGAAGGGACGGGCGAGAGGAAATGCCATGAGTTCATCGACCTACCTGCTGGCCGGCCGGGTTTCCGAGCTGGAGCGGCTCAAGCTTCAGTCGCGGGTGTGGGAGCCCAGCGGTCACCGCCTGCTAGAGCAGATCGGCGACGGTCGCGGTGGTCGGGCCGTCGATATTGGGTGTGGGGTGATGGGATGGTTGCGACTGCTCAGCCAGTGGGTCGGACCCGATGGCGAGGTCGTGGGAACCGACATCGACGATGCCATGCTCGCCGCCGCCACACAGTTTGTGGCCGAGGAAGGCCTCGACAACGTGGCGCTCCTCAACGACGATCTCTTCGCCACCAAGCTAGAGCCCTCCTCGTTTGACCTGGTGCACGCGAGGTTCGTGCTCACCCCGCTAGGCCGTGGCCACGAGCAGATGGAAACCTATGTCCAGCTGCTTCGCCCCGGCGGCACCGTCGTCTTAGAAGACCCCGATTGGGGATCCTGGCACTTCAACCCCCCAGCGAAGGCATGCCAAAAGCTGATCGCACTCATCATCGAGGCGTTTGCACGCTGGGGCGACGCCGAGGCCGGGCGCAAGCACCTTGAGCTACTTCGCAGCGTCAACATCGAGGGCAACGTGCGGGCCGAGGTCCTGGCGCTCCCGCCGGGACATCCCTACTTGCGGCTGCCGCTTCAAATGAGCGCCGGTCTGGAACCGCGGCTGCGGTCATTGGTGGACGCCAAGGAGCTGAACCAGCTCAACCAGGAAGCCGAGACCGAGCTTCAGGAACCCGAGCGCTGGGGCACCACGCTCACGGTAATCCAGTCCTGGGGCCAGCAGATGAGGTCCATGCCGGGAGCACCATGACAAACCCTGTGAGCGTGTGGTGGGAGCCGAGCCGAAGATCATTCCTGTCCTTCTCGGCGCGATGGTCCGGCTCATGGTGCAGCAGCTCATCACCCGACGTGGTCCATGGTTCCTCCGGACGCCAACTGCCGCCTCTGATGAACACCCAGCAGGACCCGGCCCGGCGAGGTCACGGAAACATCTCACGATCAGCGGGTGTCCCGCGGTATCGCGGGAGATCGGCCCGCGCTCGTTACTAACACCACTGTCCTGCGCGGATGCGGCCAGCCCGCACCCCAACGTCCGGTTCAAGCGGTGCAACTGATCACCAGGAGGAAATCATGACACAAACGATTGACCAGACCGCACTGGACGCCTTCCTCGGCAAAGTGGTCAACGAGACCGGAGCCGCCTACAACACGGTGCTGGTCGCAATCGGTGACGAGCTCGGTTTATACACCGCCTTGGCTGGGTCTGGCCCGTTGTCGTCGACGGAGCTCGCCACCCGCACCGATACCGCCGAGCGCTACATCCGGGAGTGGTGCAACGCACAGGCCGCCAGCGGCTTTTTGCGCTATGACCCCGAGGCCGCAACCTACGAGCTGCCGCCAGAACAGGCCCACGTGCTGGCCGACGAAACCAGTCCAGTGCACCTGGCCGGGCTCTTTCAGGCCGCGGCGGCGGTGTTTGCGATGGCACCAAGGATCACTGAAGCCTTCCGCACCGGACGCGGAGTGGGCTGGCACGAGTACGGGCCCGGCCTGTTCGAGGGCACAGAACGCTTCTTCCGTTGCGGCTACCGCGCCCACCTGGTGTCGGAATGGATCCCCGCCCTAGACGGGGTGGAGGCCAAGCTGCACGCCGGAATCCGCGTCGCCGATGTCGGCTGCGGGTACGGTTCCTCGACCATCTTGCTCGCCCAGGCCTACCCCAACTCGCAGTTCATCGGCTACGACTACCACCAGGCCTCCATCGAGGCCGCTCGACGCCGCGCGGCCGCCGCCGGTGTGGCCCAACGGGTGCGCTTCGAAGTCGCCGCAGCCACCGACTACCCCGGAACCTATGACGTTGTCGCGTTCTTCGACTGCCTCCACGACATGGGCGACCCAGTAGCCGCCGCTCGCCACGTACGCCAGTCACTGACCCCAGAGGGCACCTGGATGCTCTTCGAACCCGCGGCGAACGACCGCGTGGAAGACAACCTCAACCCGATCGGCCGGCTGTACTACGCCGTCTCCACCATGGTCTGCACCCCCGCATCACTAGCCCAAGACGGGCGAATGGCACTCGGCGCCCAAGCCGGTCCGGCCCGCCTCGGCGAAATCCTGCAAGTCGCCGGATTCAGCAGGATCCGCGAAGCCGCCCGAACCCCGTTCAACATCGTGCTCGAAGCCCGACCGTAGCCGATGTCAACCAACGGCATCGGCTCCCGGCGGCCTTCACCGAACACGCATGCGC
>JALZCO010000234.1 GCA_030863015.1 Actinomycetota bacterium | reverse complement strand
GCACGCCATATCTGCAACCACGAAGAATCAGATTAGTCATCTGATCATTGACTCCTTCCAGCGTGAACTGCTGAGTTTGCCTGGCCGATACACCCAGGACTGGTTCTCATATCACGAAGCGCACTGGCTTGAGCATTTCGGGCACCTCGCCGGAAGGCCCGGTCTGCAGGCCGTTGAGGTCGGATCATATGAGGGCCGCTCAGCGTGTTGGATCATGCAGCATCTACTTACAGGCAAGGGTAGCCGGTTAATCTGCGTTGAACCTTTTCAAGAATACGAAGAGCAAGAAAGGAATTTCGATTACAACACCAGCGTCGCTGGGTGTGCGGACAAGATCGTTAAACTGCGCGGTCGTTCCGAGCAGGTGCTGCCGTTCCTCGCTGAGGAGTCCTTCGACTTTATCTACGTCGACGGGTCGCATATGATCTGGGATGTGCTGCAGGACGCCGCGATGTGCTGGCGACTGGTGCGGCCAAGAGGGATCCTCATCTTCGATGACTACGAACACGCCCTGTTCCCCGATTCCTTCGGCATGTCTGCCGGCCCGGCGATAAGAGCGTTCCTCTCATTGATCTCCGGCAAGTATGAGTTGCTTTTCGAGGACTGGCAAGTAGCCCTACGCAAGGGCGACGAGGAGACTAAAAGAAATCACGGTCGGCGCTGAGTCTCACGATGACCGGCGCCGGCGAACGTGTGATCACCGTCGAACGGCGAAGTACGGCGGCGCGCCCGTCGAGCAATGGGTGCTCGAGAACCGCGGTGGGAGCCGTGCGACTCAATCATCGTCTCGCACCAAGTGCGCCAGTGTGACTGCCTGAGTTTTTGAACCCCACAGGCTTCGAGTCGAACGGCGCGGGGAATTTGCGTACGCATTGCTTACCGCAACCTGTCAGGGGAGGTCACCACGGAACACGTCTACCTCGCGCTGATCGCTCCATCCGACGAACCAGGCGATTACCGCGCGGGCTCTTGCTCATAGTTACCGATCTATGGATCAACCGCGCACCGAAACCCAAGCCCGAGTGTGTCGAACTGGCGGTGCGTAGGGTTATATACCGTTGCG
The DNA here is from genome assembly GCA_030863015.1 of Actinomycetota bacterium. GTDB lineage: Bacteria > Actinomycetota > Actinomycetes > Mycobacteriales > Pseudonocardiaceae. The sequence goes on along the minus strand of JALZCO010000234.1, from coordinate 1,619 downwards.
CAGGTGTACAATCAGTCGGTGGTCATGACTTGAACGGCCGCGAACCAGGCCGCTACAAAAGCACGGTAGGAGGCTTCACAGGTAACGCGGTCACTGCCGGGTGCACTAGTTGCACAACTCCTCCGCCCCGGACCGCTCCACCCTTCGAGCCCAGATCTGTCGGCCCTTCCACTCGCACGTTGCGACTGATCTTCGGACCTCAACTGCGAACGCGTGACCATACAATGGGTGGTAAGTCTGGATCTGGCTGTGAGTGCGACGCGGACCCAAATAGGGTGTTAACGGCAATGTCCGCATGCGATGCCAGCATTGGCCGGATCCGTCTGCCTGCCGACTCCATTTGTGTCGATCTATCCTCAAGCGGTCCATTTTCGCCTCTTGTAGCAGTGGATTGATCTCGGATCGGTTGGACCGCGATCCTCTGAGCTGCGGGCAGCGCCCTGGTACGGCTCGATCCTGCGGTTAGCGATTCCCAAAGCCGTCACCGGACGGTGCTGGGGCCGGCCTGTTGGCGGGGACGGTCGGCAGGGGGTTCACGGGTGACTCAGCGGGGTGGCTGTTTAGGGTCTCTGTCTTTTGTCCGGGAGCAAGGTGGTGAGGACCAGGTTCCGAATCGGCGCGCGCTCGGGGGTTCGGGGTCGCTTTGCTGTCGGTGGCGGGTTGCGGTGACGAGAAGGCTTTCTGAATATCGTCCAGGGCTAGCGTCTGCTCCCCACACACCGGGCACGGCTTGTCGGTTCGCGAGACCCCGCACTTGAGGCAGTACTCCACTATCCACGCCATGTGGCCGATGATTGATCGCAGGCATGACGGGGCAAGAGCCGAACAGCTAACCGCTGGCAAATAATGAGTGAACGGTGCCTGGGGCGCTGACCCTCTACCGACGCAAACCGTTACCAGGGCGGGACTGTCAGGGACGTCAGCCAGGGAGTGGGCGTCTTGGGCTATCTCCCGGGCGGTGGCCGGTGGAAAGTAGGCAGTCGGCCAAGCGGCGCCCCGGGCACAACCTTGGAGCAGACCGTGGATGGCCGAGTACAGCTCCGGGACGTCGTGCCAACCCAACGTCGGGCACGCGGCAGTCGACCAGCACGGTTTCCGGCCGACGACCTCATGCGGGGTCGGAACGACCTCGGCGACGACATCACCGATCACCGGCCGCAGCAGATCCCAGCGGCGACTGACCGCGGGCTGACTGGCTCTGAACACCGCGCTGACGAGGTCCTGCGTCCCGTTCTTATGCAATAGACACGGCTATCGCCACGGAGCGGAACCATTCCAACTCATGGGGTCGGCCACGGGAGACGAACTTCTCCCCATGCACTACATGCACCCACACCACCAGATCGGTGAGTCGCCCATCGCTTAGCCCGGGGCTTTCATCATGATCAATTATGGGAGCGACACGCCGGGGTTGGATACGCGAGAGCCTGCTCAGCCCGGTTGGATCGGAGTTCTCAAGCTGAATCAGGCCGGGAAGCCTATTCGTAAGCTGCGAAGAAGAAGAGCCCGATGACGACTTATAGCATGCTTTGGTATTTTTCTATGGGTGCTCGGTCCGGCCGCCTTCCTCGCTGAGCATTCGTTATCACCCGACGGCCACGTGGCGGTCACCGTGCGAG
>JALZCO010000214.1 GCA_030863015.1 Actinomycetota bacterium | reverse complement strand
GTCGCGGCCCGGTCCCACGACCGGCGTTCCCGGCAAATGCGCCGCCGTAGCTGATGCGATTAAGAGACGAAACCAGACGCTCGTGGCTGGCAGACCAACAGGATCGCCGGAACAGAGCAACGCTGCGGTCGGGTGCGCCTTCGTGCCATTCCGCCGACCTCCTCAAGCGCTACCACAGGGCGCGGTCGAACAAGGGCCGGGATGATCGTGGTTCCCCGGTCAGCAGGTAGGTGGCGGCGCGGTCAGCCAGCCACGCGACGTCCTGGCTACGGGCTGGATCTCAGTCAGGATTGGCTCGTTGGCGGTGAGCGCATGGGGCAGCACGCCGCTGCCGCTGATCAGCGACAGCACGTGGGGAGTGCCTTGCCCAACAGCCGCTAGGGCGGCTGCCAGGGCGCCGCTGGGCGGCAGCTGCCAGGACGCGCCGGGGCCGGTCCAAGAGATCACGGGTCCACAGTGAGATCCTCGAAAGTACCCAGCTGTTGGGTTCGCGGAGCGGCAGGGAGGTCAGTGATGGACATTCGATCCGTGACGTATGCCGGCTTTACTGCGCTGTTACTCGCCGGGCTGATCGGCTGCGGCAGCGAACCGATCGATGGGCCGGTTAGCAAGGTGTCGGATCTGGTAGCCGTGTGCGCCGGCCGCCACGACCCCACCGCAGCCCCGTTCGCCGGCGCGCCCCCACACCCAATCCTCGTCGTGCCCCCGCAGGGGGCTCTCAAGGAGATCTTGGAAAACCCGAGATTTCAGGAGCTAGGCCCCGCCTGGAACCCGCAAGACCCGACGGTTGTCCAGCTCGTGGCATGCACTGAAAGTGACGGCGCTGGCATGGATTCAGGTCTACTATGCCCATATCCCTTCGGAAAGTCAGCATTACTGCGGTATGCGAATTACACCGTCACGGTTTACGAAGCGCGCAGTGGTGCCACGGTCGGCAAGGCCCGCATCGAGGCCCGCGACACCTGCCCACTCACGGCAGCGGTCTATGGCCCACAGCCGGAGGTGTACGCGGTCCCCTCAGCTCAGCAGTACCGCGACGCCCTCGGAAGCTTCGTGAACCGGAGATAGCTGGGACGCCTCGGGAACCTGACGTGTCAGCGGCCGATGGCGTTGCGGATCGCGTCGCGTGCCCAATCCACGATCGCCGTCGGCAGCCGAGTAGCCGCGAGCAGCGCGCCGTGCTCGGGTTGGGCTGCCATTCGAAGTGGCCCCACCAGTTCCGGCTCAGATATCCCGAGAGATTTGACTCCGCCGAACGCTGAGCCCTACATCACGGCCGAGGGCGTGCCCCGCGTGCCCGTACTCTGGGACATCAGGGGGTCAAGCAGTCACTTACGTCCCTTTACTCCCCATATTCCCAGGTCCGTATTTGCACACCTCAGTCTCTTGATCGCCTGACCTTCCAAGCTGGCCATGTGAGTCCGGTTCCCGTCGCCCGCTTCACTTACTGCTACGCCGCGATGTCAGACCTGACCGAACGCGACCGATGCTATTAATCCAGTGAGGCGTCGCCTCAGACCGCCGAGGTGGCGGCTGATCTGGGCTTTTCCGGGATCGACGTGATTTTGGCCAAGCTCACGCAGGGCCCTGCGGTCATGATCGGCAGGCCGCCGCCACTCGCTGCGCCGAAGTCCGATCATGCTTGATGACCGGCCGTGCCACCCCAAAGTGACTGGACAGACAACGAGTCTGCAGATGTGGAGCGGGCGCTCCCAAGGTACGCCGCGGGAAAACTCGACACAAATGTCAAGAAGCTGGAGACCGAAGATCGTTAACTAGCGGAGGGCTGAGATCCGAAGGGCACCTGAGGGGCTTCCACGTCAGTTTGAGTGAGCGGATCGTTGATGCGCTCGTCTTCGGCGCCGTCGGCAGCGATCTCCGGCTCTTCGTGGTGTTCATCATCCCGCGCTTCGGTCACGTTTACCTTCAGGCACAATCAGCTGCACGCTAGGGCAGAAGCAGGGCCGAGTTTGCCACAGCCACGACAGCCAAGGGGCAGAGCCACACGGCGCACGCACAGGTTCTGCGTTCAAGTTCCCGGACCGGGGCCATCTGTGGGCCGTCTCAGCCGACGCAACGACGCTCAATAACGAGAGAGCGCCTGGAGTGGATCCGACAACCGACCGCTTATCCGCAGCTGAGGTTCCCCCCGTAGCACGGACACCTCGGGTGTGGGGTCAGTGATCTTGGTGTGGCCCGGGGTGGAGGGTTTCGAAGGTGACGGGGCTGTGCATTCCGATGCTGGAATGGCGTCGTTTCGGGTTGTACCAGCACTCTATCCACTCGAAGATGGCGTTGGCAAGTTCGTCGCGGGTTTGCCATTCTTTCGTGTCGAGTAGTTCGAGTTGCATCGTGCCCCAGAAAGACTCCATCATGGCATTGTCGTAGCAATCACCAACGGTGCCCATGGAGGCGAGTAACCCCGCGGCGCGCAAGCGCTGACCGAAGGCCCACGAAGTATATTGCGAACCGTGGTCGGAGTGCAGTACCGTCCGGTCGTGATCGGGTCTTTTATCGGGTTGGCGGCGAATGATGGCCATACCCAGAGCATCGGTGACCAGTTCGGTGCGCATGTGCTCGGCAATGGACCAGCCGACGATCAGCCGAGAATAGGCGTCCAGCACCGCTGCACAGTACAAGGCACCTTCCCGGGTGGGGTGTTCGGTGATATCGGTAACCCACAACCGGTTCGGCTCGGCGACGGTGAAGTGGCGATCGACCAGATCCCAGCTCGGCGCCGCGTCCGGGTCCCGGACTGTGCAGCCACGACGCCGGCGCCGGTAGAGGCCCTGGACGCCGGCGGCGCGCATCAACCGAGCCACCCGCTTCAGGTTCACCGACAGCCCCAGCCCCAGCGTCAGCTCGGCATGCACCCGCGGTGAACCATACGTCTCCCCAGACTCGGCGTGAATCTGCTCAATCTGCTTTACCAGCAACTCGTTTTCCTGGTGGCGCACGGAGACGGGTCGGCCCAGCCAGTCGTAATAACCTGATCGTGACACCGCCAGTACCCGGCAGGCCACCGCGACATCGATCTTGTCGTCGGCGAGTTCACGGACCAGCGGGTAGATCAGTTTGGGAGGACATTCTCTCGAGCGAAATACGCAGCGGCCCGCTTGAGAATCTCTACCTCAAGCTCTAATCGACGCTTATCCCGCCGCAACTGCGCGAGCTCCTGTTTCTCCGCGCTGGTCAGTCGCGTCTGACTCCCGCGCTCATCGGCAACAGCTTGGGCCACCCAATTCCGCAGACACGACTCAGAAATCCGGAGATCCTTCGCCACCTCGGCCATCGGTTTGGTCCGCGCACGGGCCAGCTCAATAGCACGACGACGAAACTCAGCAGGGTGAGGAGGCGGCACGGCAGCATCCTTCCTGGTGGCCGAGGCCACCTCAGGTCGGGTGTCCGTGCTACGGGGGAAGCTCATCCTCGACGGTGTGCTCGGTTCAATGCCGAGGCCGGTGACGTTCGGCGGTCTGAAGGGTGCGTTCTGATGTCGCTGGCAGCGCCTTGGCAGTAGTGCTACATGGGCGGACGGCGTCCTTTGGAGATCGGTCCTGGCTTGCCCGGTGTGCAAGCCTTCCAAAGCCACTTAGCATGATCATCGTCAGCGAGTCGTCAGCAAAAAGCGACGCAACTAGTCCACACAGACCGATACGCACCGGCACGTCACCGCAGTTCAGTGACACACCACGACACTCCTAGGCACGCGGACGTACGGCCAATCAGCGTTCACACAGCAGTGGTCAACCAATCCAAGATCAGGACAGTTCCGGGCCTCCGGCGGGCCTTGGTCCGGGATGGCCCCAAGGCTGGGCACGAAAGTCGTGGGTCACCCCGGGGCGCGGGTATCGATGGCGTCGGCGCCGAGGTGTAGAGGCCTGGGGCAGGGGTCCAGCTCGTTCAGCGCGTTGGGTGCTCCAGCTGGACCCCTACCCCAGGCCTGCTTCAGGGCAAGCTCGCCTTTGAGACCGGAGCGCAGGGCAGCTGAGCTGGCCTGTATCACTTTTGCAGTCGATGAGCCTGGTCGTGTTCATCTAGATTCGCCGGGGTGGCGCCGAGGTGAGGCCGAGCGCAGCGTGTCGGGGTGGTCGCTGCCCAGGACCCGGCGCATGCGGGTGAGGGTGTCCTCGCCGAGCTGACGGGCCCGCTCATAGTGCCCTAACTCCTGTAGGGCGGCGGCAAGGTAGTGGGCCGAACGCAGGGTGTGGGGG
>JALZCO010000226.1 GCA_030863015.1 Actinomycetota bacterium | reverse complement strand
GTTGTGCTCCGTGGCGTAGGCGATGGCCTTTTCCCGGGTCCACGCGTAGTCCCGGACCGGAGCAATCACCTGCAGGTCCGGGGCCAGCGCGCCGATACCGACTTCAAAGCGCACCTGGTCGTTGCCCTTGCCGGTGCAGCCATGGGCGACGGTGCTGGCACCGTGGTACTTCGCGGCTGCCACCAGATGCTTGACGATCAGTGGCCGCGACAGCGCCGATATCAGCGGGTAACGGTCCATGTACAGCGCGTTGGCCTGTAGCGCCGGGAGGCAGTACTGCTCGGCGTACTCGTCGCGGGCGTCGGTGACGACGGCCTCCACCGCGCCGCAGGCGAGAGCCCGCTGGCGGATCGTCCCCAGGTCCTCGCCACCCTGGCCGACATCGACCGCAACCGCGACGACTTCAGCTCCGGTCGTCTCGGCGATCCACCCGATCGCCACCGAGGTGTCCAGGCCCCCTGAGTAAGCCAGTACCACCCTCTCCATTTGTCTCCCTTCGACTGAACTCGTGAGTGGCAAACAGTGTTATAGCCCCGATTCGCGCTCACGAGCGTGCTAGCGCCATGATCCGCTCCGCGAGCTTCGCCCCGGGGAGGGGTTCACGGGCGACCACCAGGATGGTGTCATCTCCGGCGATGGTCCCGACCACATCGGTCAGCGCCGCCCGATCCAGTGCACTGGCCACGAAGTGGGCTGCCCCAGGGGGTGTCCGCAGCACAGCGAGGTTCGCGCTGGCATCGGCGGAGACCAACAGCTCGGAGAGGATCCGCCCGAGCCGGGCAGTGCCGCCTTCCAGGGCGCGCACCGGGCTGCCGTCCTCGGGGATGACATACACCGGCGCGCCGCCGTCCACACCACGCAACTTGACCGCGCCGAGCTCGTCGAGATCCCGGGACAACGTCGCCTGGGTGACCTCGATGCCTTCACCGGCGAGCAGGGCGGCCAGTTCCGTTTGGCTGCGCACCGCGCGGTGGGTCACCAGCTCGATGATGCGGGCCTGCCGGCCGACCCGGGTAGACGTCATGCCACGCGCTCCGGATCCAGCAACCAGGCCAGTAGCGCTTTCTGCGCATGCAGGCGGTTCTCGGCCTCGTCCCACACCCCGCTGGCCGGACCGTCGAGCACCTCATCGGTGATCTCGACCCCACGGTGCGCGGGCAGGCAGTGCAGCACTGTGATCTTTTTAGCGCCTCCTCCGGTAGCACGCGCCAGTAGGTCAGCATTGATTTGCAGCGAGCGGAACGGGGTGACCCGGTCGAGCCCGTCGCTCTCCTGGCCCATCGAGGTCCAGGTATCGGTGGCCAGGACGTCGGCTCCGTCGACCGCTGCCAGCGGGTCATCGAGCACGGTGGCACTTCCCCCGGTCTCCGCGGCCCGGTACTTGGCCGCAAGCAGCACGTCGGGCAGCGGCTGGAATCCGTCCGGAGCGGCGATCCGGACATGCAGCCCCGCGGTGGCACCGCCAAGCAGCAAGGAATGCGCCATGTTGTTAGCCCCGTCGCCGAGGTAGGTGAGAGTGAGGCCGACCAGGCGGCCGTGTCGCTCCCGGATGGTCTGCAGGTCGGCGAGCACCTGGCAAGGGTGAAACTCGTTGGTGAGCGCGTTGACCACCGGCACACGCGAGACGCCGGCCATGGCCTCGATCCGGGTCTGTGCATGGGTCCGCCACACCACGGCGTCGGCGTAGCGGGACAGCACCCGTGAGGTGTCCTCGATGGTCTCCGCCCGACCCAGCTGCATCGTGCCGGCGTCGATGATCACCGGATTACCGCCGAGTTGGGCAATACCTATCTGGAATGACAGCCGGGTTCGTGTCGAGCTCTTTTCGAAGATCACCGCGATGGATCGTGGACCGGCCAGCGGGGTGTGCCCCAGCGGGTCACCCTTGAACTCGTCCGCGAGGTCGAGAATCTCCCGCTGCTCGACTGGTGTGAGATCGTCGTCGCGCAGGAAGTGCCTGGGCATAGCTACTGCACCCGGTCCATGATCGCAGGCAGGGCGTTGAGGAACTCCCGTGCCTGGGCGTCGGTGAGTACCAGTGGTGGCGCCAGCCGGATTCGGTCCGGCACGGCCGGGTTGATCAGGAAGCCGGCAT
>JALZCO010000209.1 GCA_030863015.1 Actinomycetota bacterium | reverse complement strand
GAGCCGCGGCTGCCCGGGTGTCTGGATCGAGCACGAGATCCCGCGCGGCCAGCACGCCCCACAGCTCCCGGACTCGGCCGTCAGCCCTCATCCCGTCCAGGGTTCGGCGACCAGGAGCGGCGCGTAGCTCGGCGTGTGTCCGCGGGCCACGGAAGTTTTCCGGAAGGGTGAGCACGGCGTAGCCTCGCCTGACTGATCGCCCATCGCCAGCGGCGGAGCGCACGCCTGTGGATTACGGCTTCGGTGTGGAGAACAGGCGGGCGCTAGCGTGCGACACACCGGACATCAAGGTGCGACACACCGGGCAGGTGAGCACGACAGACCGTGCGTGGGAGCACGACATGCCGGGGGAGGGCGGGGTTAGGCGAGGGTGGCGAGGGTGGCGAGTGCGGTGTGCACCATGATCCGCACGCCGAGTGGCAGCGCGCGTTCATCGAGGTCGAAGTCGGAGTGGTGCAGCTCGTGCTGCGGGCCCTCACCGGACCAGACGCCGAGGCGCCCCATTGACCCGGGCACATGCTCGAGATACCAGCCGAAGTCCTCACCACCGGAGGACTGCTTGGTTCCGCTCAGCGCGTCCTCCCCGAGGGCTGCGGCGACACCGTCGCGCAGCAGCCCGGTGCTGACCGGCTCGTTGACCACCGGTGGAACACCTCGGACATGTCGCAGGTCAAACCCGACCCCGGTGGGTGCAAGGAGAGCGGTGACGAGATCGCGTACCAACGGCTCCAGATCGGCCCAGATCTCGCGATCTCCAGTGCGCAGGGTGCCACGAAGCAACCCCTCACGCGGCACCGTGTTCGCGGCCTGACCGGCCTGCACCGTGCCCCAGACCAGCACCGTGCCAGAACGCGGGTCAACCCGTCGGGACAGCAGCGCAGGCAGGCCGGTGATCACCGCGCCAAGCGCATTCACCAGATCGGCGGTGAGGTGCGGCCGCGACGTGTGTCCGCCGGGCGACGATAGCCGCAACTCGAGCAGGTCGCCCGCCGACGTGATCGGCCCAACCCGGGTTCCGAACCGGCCGACCGGCAATCGTGGATCGCAGTGCAGTGCGAAGATCCGATCCACACCGGACAGGCCGTCGGCGGCGAGCACGTCCAGTGCACCGCCGGGCATCACCTCCTCGGCCGGCTGGAAGATCACCCGGATCCGGCCGGGCAGCGCCGGGGCAGACGCCAGGGCGAGCGCTGCGCCGATCAGGATCGCGGTATGCGCGTCGTGCCCGCAAGCGTGCATGACACCGTCCACTGCGGACGCGTACGGCAGGCCGGTGCTCTCCGACAGGGGCAGCGCGTCCATGTCGGCGCGCAGCGCCACGCACCGCGATCCGGTCCCGATGTCACAAATCAGGCCACTACCTCCGGGCAGCAGGGTGTACTGCAGACCGGCGCTGGCAAGCTTCTCGGCTACCAAGGCCGTGGTGTCCTGCTCGTGAAAGGCGAGTTCCGGATGCGCGTGGATGTGCCTGCGCCAGGCGACCAGATCGGCGCCGTGACTCGACAACCAACCGTCCAACCAGGACGGACCCCGACCGGTGGCGGCGTCCGGCACCGGCAAGACCCCGGCCGGCTGCAGCAAAGCGGATTCCAACGCAGTCACACGGCACCTCTGGCGGTGATGACCGGTACCACGCAGCGCTGGGACACTCCGCCGGTCACACGAACGAAGTCGATGTAGGCGGCCGCGACCCGGGTCACCTCGTGGGCGCACCCAATAGCGAACGTCTCCGCCTCGGAACAGGCCCGTACCTGGATCTCCGGCTGTTGCAGGGACTCCACGTCAGGCGTGCGCAAATAGTACAGCGCCGACGTGTTCGCCGGAACGACACGGGGAGCGAGGGTGGCGACCGCTGTACTCATCCCGTGATTCTGCCCGACGGAGATCAGAAGCGTTCTCGCGGCACGTGAATACCCCATACGTCGCGCAGTGCATGGCACACCTCGCCCACAGTGGCGCGAGCGGCCAGTGCCTGCTTCATCGGGTACAGCACGTTGTCGCTGCCAGCCGCAGCCTTGCGCAGCGTGCCCAGAGCGTGCTCGACCTCCGCGGAGGATCGCGACGACCGCAGCGCAGCGAGCCGGGCCCGGGCACTGTCCTCGATCATCGGATCGACCTGCAAAGGCTGGTAGCGATCCTCGGTATCGAGCCGGTAGCGATTGAGCCCCACTACGACGCGGTCGCCGGAGTCGATCTCCCTCGCGGTGCGGTACGCGGTCTGCTCGATTTCCGACTTCTGGAAGCCCGCCTCGATGGCATGTACCGCGCCGCCCAGCTCGTCCACCTGATCGATCAAGGCCACGGCGGCGGCCTCGACCTCATCGGTCATCGCCTCGATAGCGTAGGAGCCGGCAAAAGGATCCACCGTGGACGTGAGGTCGGTCTCCAAGGCCAGCATCTGCTGGGTTCGCAGGGCCAGGCGGGCGGCCTTCTCGGTGGGCAATGCGATGGCCTCGTCATAGGCATTGGTGTGCAACGACAGGGTACCACCGAAGATCGCGGCGATCGCCTGCGTGGTGACCCGGATCAGATTGACCTCAGGCTGCTGGGCGGTGAGCTGCACCCCGGCGGTCTGGGTGTGGAACCGCAGCATCAGCGACTTGGGATTGCGCGCGCCGAAGCGCTCTTTCATCAGCCGAGCCCAGATCCGCCGGGCGGCGCGGAACTTGGCGACCTCCTCCAGCAGCGTGGTGCGGGCGACGAAGAAAAACGACAACCGCGGGGCGAACTCGTCAACGGCCATCCCGGCATCCAGCGCGGCCTGCACGTACTGAATGCCGTTGGCGAGCGTGAAACCGATCTCCTGCGCGGGATTCGCGCCCGCCTCAGCCATGTGGTAACCGGAGATGGAAATGGTGTTCCAGCGTGGCATCTCGGCCTTGCAGTAGGCAAAGATGTCCGAGGTGAGGCGCAGGGATTGCGCCGGTGGATAAATGTAGGTGCCCCGGGCGATGTACGCCTTGAGCACATCATTCTGGACCGTCCCGGTCAGCTTCGAACCCGACACTGCGTTCTCTTCACCCACCAACTGGTAGAGCAGCAGCAGCAGACTCGCGGGCGCATTGATGGTCATCGAGGTGGACACCTCATCCAACGGGATACCGTCGAACAGCCTTCGCATGTCCTCGATCGAGTCGATGGCAACCCCGACCTTGCCCACCTCGCCGTGCGCGATGGTCTCGTCAGAGTCGTAACCCATCTGCGTCGGCAAATCGAAGGCCACTGACAGGCCAACCTGCCCAGCCCGCAGCAGCTGGTGATAACGGGCATTGGATTCGGCGGCGGTACCGAATCCGGCGTACTGGCGCATCGTCCAGAGACGCTCGGTGTACATGGTCGGATAGATCCCGCGGGTGAAGGGAAACTCCCCCGGCTGACCGAGCCGGTCCGCCAGGCCGTCCGCGATGTCGTCGGCCTGGTACACCAGCTTGATCGCAAAACCTGATTCCGAAGTCTTGTCGGCCATCAAGTCTGTATGGCACACACCAGCGCCAACCACAACGCAGGGCATCATGTGGCCGTGGCCAACCCCTCAGCCCGCCTGGGGGCGGGGCGCTACCGGCTCAGTGCCGTGTTGGGCCGGGG
>JALZCO010000187.1 GCA_030863015.1 Actinomycetota bacterium | reverse complement strand
GGACCTGGCTCTGGTGGTCAACGACGGACCGTCCAGGGCAGCCGCTGGGACGTTCACCCGCAACCAGGTCAAGGCGGCGCCGGTGCTGTGGTCGGCGCAGGTCCTCACCGGGCGACGGCTGCGCGCGGTCGCGCTGAACTCCGGTGGCGCCAACGCGTGCACCGGTCCCAGCGGGTTTCAGGACACCCATGCCACTGCTGAGCGGGTCGCCACGGTGCTCGACTGTGGATCAGTCGAGGTCGCGGTCTGCTCGACCGGGTTGATCGGCGAGCGGCTACCGTTGGACGCCTTACTGTCCGGAGTCAACCGCGCCGCCAAGGAATTGGCTGCGACGCCCGAGGCCGGCCTGGCTGCCGCCACCGCAGTCCTGACCACCGACACCGTGCCCAAGCAAGCTGCCGTCACCGGCCCGGGCTGGACGGTGGGCGGATTCGCCAAGGGAGCCGGCATGGTCGCGCCCAGCTTGGCCACCATGCTCTGCGTACTCACCACCGACGCAGCCGTCGATGACGTCACCTTGGACGCCGTGTTGCGTTGCGCCACGACCGAGACCTTCGAGCGCCTGGACATCGATGGCACCTGCTCGACCAACGACACCGTGCTCCTGCTCGCGTCGGGCGCAACGGGCGTGATACCAGATCGCGCGGAGTTCGCCGCCACGGTGCGCCAGGTCTGCCATCAGCTGGTCAAGAGCTTGCAGGCCGATGCCGAGGGCGTCACCAAGGAGATCGCGATCACTGTCTGCGGGGCGGCCAGCGACGCCGACGCGATTCTGGCGGCCCGCGCGGTCGCCCGGGACAGCCTGGTCAAGACGGCGTTCTTCGGTTCCGACGCCAACTGGGGACGGATCGCCGCCGCGGTGGGCGCCTCCGCAGCCACCGTGACCGCCGACACGCTCGACATCCGGATCAACGGACTGCTGCTTTGCCAAGGCGGCACGGTGGCGGCCGACCGCTCGAAGGCGGATCTGTCCGGCCGGGACATCACCGTCGAGATCGATCTCAACCTCGGCCAGGGGCAGGCCACCGTGCTCACCACGGACTTATCGCACGGGTACGTCGATGAGAACAGCGCCTACTCATCGTGATGACAGCCATTGATGCAGCAGCGCAGAAGGCCGCCGTGCTCGCCGAGGCGCTGCCCTGGCTGCAGCGCTTCCACGGGACCACCGTCGTGATCAAGTACGGCGGCAGCGCGATGCTGGACGACGAGCTCAAGCGCGCATTCGCCCAGGACATGGTGTTTCTGCGGCTCGCTGGGCTATGCCCAGTCGTGGTGCACGGCGGCGGGCCGCAGATCAGCGCCATGCTGGACCGGCTCGGCATCGCGGGGGAGTTTCGCGGCGGCCTGCGGGTCACCACCGAAGAGACGATCGACGTGGTGCGCATGGTGCTGTTCGGCCAGGTGGGCCGCGAGCTCGTCGGGATGATCAACGCACACGGTCCGTTCGCCGTCGGCATCTCCGGCGAGGACGCGCACCTGTTCACCGCCGCCCGGCGTACCGCTACCGTGGACGGTGAGCAGGTCGACGTGGGGCTGGTCGGCGATGTGGTCGCAGTGAACCCCGCCGCGGTGCTCGACATCGTCAACGCCGGGCGCATCCCGGTGGTCTCCGGATTGGCCCCGGACCTCGACGGCGTGGTGCACAACGTCAACGCTGACACCGCTGCAGCGGCGCTGGCCGTCGCGCTGGGCGCCGAGAAGCTCGTCATGCTCACCGATGTCGAGGGCCTCTACACCGATTGGCCGGACCGGTCCAGCCTGCTGTCCCAGGTGACTGTCGATCGCCTGGAGATGCTGCTGCCAACGCTGTCCGCCGGGATGGCGCCGAAGATGGAGGCCTGCCTGCGCGCGGTACAGGGGGGAGTGCCACGGGCTCATGTCATCGATGGCCGGGTGGCGCATTCGGTTCTTCTAGAGGTGTTCACCACCGATGGGGTAGGGACGATGGTCCTGCCCGAGGAGGGTCACGACTGATGCCTACCGCGGACCTTCAGCGGCGCTGGGAAGCCGCGTTGATGGCCAACTACGGGACGCCCACGCTGGCGTTGGCCCGAGGCGCCGGAGCGCAAGTGTGGGACGTCGACGGCCGGCGCTACCTGGATCTGATCGGTGGTGTCGCGGTGAATGCGCTGGGCCACGCGCACCCGGCGATTGTGCGCGCCGTCACCGAGCAGATCGGCACCCTCGGGCAGGTTTCCAACCTGTACCTCAGCGAGCCGGCGGTCACGCTGGCCGAAACCCTGCTCGACCTGCTCGGCGCGACCGGATCGGGGCGGGTGTTGTTCTGTAACTCCGGTGCAGAAGCAATCGAGGCCGCATTCAAGATCGCCCGACGCACCGGGCGGCGGAAAATGGTGGCCGCCTACGGTGCCTTTCATGGCCGGACCATGGGAGCGCTCGCGCTCACGGGGCAGCCCGCCAAGCGGGATCCCTTCGAACCGATGCCGCCCGGCGTGGTCTTCGTACCCTACGGCGACCCCGCGGCCCTGGCGGCAGTAGTCGACGGGGACACGGCCGCGGTGTTCCTCGAGCCCGTCCAGGGCGAGAACGGTGTGGTGATCCCTCCGGAGGGCTACCTGCACGCCGCTCGGGAGATCACCAGCGCGTGCGGGGCGCTGCTGGTGCTCGACGAGGTGCAGACGGGCATCGGCCGGACCGGCACCTGGTTCGCTCACCAGTCCGCGGCGGTGACTCCTGACGTGCTGACGCTCGCCAAGGGCCTCGGTGGGGGCCTCCCGATCGGTGCATGTATCGGCATCGGCTCCGCCGCGCACTTGCTGCAGCCCGGCCAGCACGGCACCACCCTCGGTGGCAACCCGGTGTGCTGCGCGGCCGCGCAGGCCGTGCTGGCGACCATCGCCTCGGATGGGTTGCTCGGCCATGCTGCGCGGCTCGGTAAGGAGATCGCCACCGGGATCGCGGCACTAGACCACCCGCTCGTCGGGCCGATCAGTGAGGCGGGACTGCTCATCGGAATCGGTCTGACGTCGCCCGTTTCCATCGCGGTCGCCGCCGCCGCGCAGGATGCCGG
>JALZCO010000183.1 GCA_030863015.1 Actinomycetota bacterium | reverse complement strand
GTCCACACCGAGTTCGAGCAGCATGACGCCGAGAAAAAACAAGGTCCGGACGGTCTTCGAAGTCCGGGAACAGAACGTTGAGACGGTGGCGCAGTCAGGGCTGCCCTAGCTGCTTGCCGTCGACATTGTTGGCCGTACGGCTGTTGTCCGCCCGACTGCGCTACAGCCGACGGCGTGGTGAGCCGGGACCCAAGGGTTTTGTTGACCAGCTGCTTGGCGGCGGGCAGGCTGCTGCGCGTGGTCGAAGACGGCATCGTTAGCTGCCTGAGTTGCGGAAAGCGTAACCGCGTACCGCCTGCCGCGGCTGGAATCCCGCGCTGCGGCCAATGCAAGGCTCCGCTGCCGTGGTTGGTGTCCGCCGGCGACGCTGACTTCGCCGAGGTTGTAGACGCGGCTCGGGTGCCGGTGCTGGTGGACCTCTGGGCGCCGTGGTGCGGGCCGTGCCGGATGGTCGGGCCCGCGGTCGAGCGCGTAGCCCGGGAACTGGCCGGGCACCTCAAGGCCGTCAAGGTCAACGTCGACGAGTCCCCAAGGGTGGCCGCCCGCTTCCAGGCAAAGAGCATCCCCACCCTCCTTCTGCTGCGCGGTGGACGCGAGGTTGCCCGTCAGGTCGGGGCCGTGCCGGCTGAGCGGCTGTTGGCCTGGGCGCGGCAGGAGGTAGTTGGGCGGCTCGGCGACTGACGCTTGTGGGACGGTGATGAGACCTGCACCCTCGGGCGCGGCTACGGCGTGCATGGGCGGCGCAGAGGCATTTTTTTCCCCATCGGCGCCTCCGCCAGGAGACTGGCTGCTCAACCGGGAACCGCGACGCTTTTTCGTAGGCACCCGGGAACGGTCGGATTCTCCGACGACGAAGCGCCGCAGCGACCTTTTTAACGTAGGACTTCTGCTCACCTGCTAAGGACAGAGCTACCTCGCACTTCACCGACGTTCACATCACATGCGCACCTTGGTCGGGGGTCACGTCAATATGGAACTCCGGACCGAACGCTGGCTGGCTCACGACTCAACGCTTACCTACAAGACTCCACCGAATGCGGAGCCGCACCCGCGACTTGCTACAACTAAGCGACCCTATCGTGCGTGTGTCACCCACAGCTGCCTCATGCGCCTCTACCGACCCTTCCTCCCCATGATCCCCGAGCGCTCGCCATGCTGACCGACCAACGCAACGCAACCCACACCAAACCTTCCGGATGTCTGCGACTCGGCACGTGCGAGCGCCGCACTTGCCATACTGGCACTTCCCACCACTCATGATTGAGTGTAAACTCCCTGTAAAACTCCCGATTTGCCCGCTTCGCCAGCCTGGCGAGCTAGTTACGAACCGAATAGTGAAACGGCCGCGTTCGGAACCTCATCAAGTGCCAGAACATTTCCTCGCAGGGTTGGAGGTAACGTTGAATGAGTTTGGGGAGCCGAGCCTCGGTGGCTGGTGGCTGGGCCTGATCATCGGGTTGGTGATCGTGGTCGTCGTGGTGATCCTTGTGAGCATGCTCTTGGTGCTTGCAGCCCGGATCAACGCGCAGGCGCGCGCAGCGGTTCGTGAGCTTGAGGCGACACGGCCGACCACGGAGCCGATCGTGGAGCTGCGGCGCACAAATGACACGCTCCAGAGCATTCTCCGGGGCGCTCGGGCCGCTCGAGAAGCATTGGGAGGATAACAATGGCTTTAGCTCTCGCCCCCGGGGAAATCACGTTCTGGCAGGTTATACTGGTTATCGGGGCAGTCGTGCTACTTGCCGTGATCGCGCTGCTGAGCCTGCTCCTCAACTTGGTCCGCTCCATCGAAAACGGTGTGCACCGACTGCGGGACGTGGCGCACGAGGTTCGCGGCAACACGGGTAACATCAAGGTTGCGCTCGCTGTCATAGACAGTCTGGATGAGATCACCGCGGAGTTGCGCAGCCACGCTCGACTTCTGGGGGTGGGCGCGCGATGAGTACAGCATTGCTTGTGATCCTCTCCGTCATCGAGATCCTGGCCCTGGTGGTCGTGTTGGCGCTGTTCGTTATATCGATCACTCGCCGGCTGCGCTCCATCGCCGACACCCTCGGAGAGGTGAGTGCGGGCGACCTCGGGGGGATTCAAGGGGATGTGTTTCTGGTTGGCCCTGGCGCCGCGCTCCTGAACCGGAAGCTGAACGCGATCGCCAACGCGCTGCCGGCGATCGCGGAGCAGGCCGAGTCGCTGCCTGATCAGCAGCAGCAACAACAACAACCGACGCAACAACAACCGCCGCAACAACAACCGACGCAACAACAACCGACGCAGGGCCAGGCCTCGCAGAAGACGCAGGTCCTGAGCTCCCGAAATGACTGGCGGCCTGCAGTAGCTCAGGACCCCCGACGATAAGGCGAAGGTAAGACGACAAGGAGCGACGATGGCACTGTGGTGGATCGGCAACGCGATCTTCATCCTCGTAGTCATACCCGTCGTGGTGGTGCTCCTGCAGCGCCTGAGGAGGTCGGCCGTCGACGTCGGAAGGCACATCGACACCATTCACGGTCAGGCGGGGGGTGTCTCCATGGCACTCAACGATGTGAAGCAGCTGGTACCTACCCGCGACGCCGTGAGCCGGGTGGGGGCTGGGCTCACCCGCTACGTGAAGGCGGTCGACCGCATCCTGTGAGGAGCGAATTACCATGCCGCTAGCCGCTGTAATAACGATCATCGGTGCACTGCTCACCGTGCTGGTGCTCGCTCTCTACCTGATCAGTATTGCGCGGGTCCTTCGGCGCGTCGACGTTAAGCTCCGCGCGATCAACGCCGACCTCCACTCGGTTACCGAGAAGACCGAGCCGGTCGGATCGATCGTGAGGGAGATCAACAATGATCTTGCCGGAGTGGACAACGCCTTGCAGGGCGTACTCGCAAAGCGTCGTCGCCGACCCGCGAAAGCGGGTTCCCGATAACGCGCGTCTGCACAACATCATCACCGATCCCAGCTTCCTGAGGTGACTTGGGAACGGGTAGCGGGCGCAAGGACGCGCGTCCGGCCTGCCGCTTGACGTTCACGCTCCTGGGGTGTCCGTCATGGTAAGACGGTCAACGGAGCGTGACGGCCACCAGCCCGCCACCCGTTCCCGTCGTATTGCGAGGGCGCAGGCCTACGCGACGAGTCGTCCTGGCGTGGCAGGCATCGTGGTGCGTGACCGGGAGACCGGTGCGGTGTGGCGCAACGCGAACTCGAAGACACATATCTGGGGCTGTTCCGCTGTTCCACCCCGAAGCTGGCCATGGTGGTGGATCTCCTCCTGCGCAACGACTCGGGCGCCATCATACTGACCGCTGAGGACCGCGGCCTGATGCAAAAGATGCTGAATGCCAGCGACGACAACGCAGCGACCACGCTGTGGAAGCGCTATGGCCCCGCGGACTACGCGACTCGCTTCCCGGCCTACGGGCTGACTGACATGAAGTTTACCGCCGAGCACCCGCACACCCGGGGCTGGGTTCTGATGATCTCGACCGGCTCATGAATTGTTGAACAAGATCCCTGTCATTCATCGGGATTACATCGTCCGAGAGATGCGCACCGTCGACCCCAACCAGCAGTGGGGCGTTTGGGGAGCAGGCGATGCCGCGGCACCCGGCAACAAGAATGGCTGGTCCGACGACAACGATGACGGCTCGTGGATCGCGAACTCGGTGGGCTTCGTCGGCCCGAAGGAGCGGTTCACTGTGTCCATCATGAACGACACAAAAGTCGTTGAGGACGGTTTCGAATCGGCAGGGAGACCACCACCGAGATCAGTATTATCTCTTTGGGGGGTTACTTCGACTGAGTAGTTTGTCGGCTCCAGACCAGCGTGAGCGCGTTCGAGCGCGTATACGGGGGGACCAGATCTAAGCACTGGCCTCGAAATCTGCGCATCGCCTACCGAACGCAGCCGGGTATAGCAGTCGAAATCGTTCGGATAGGGGCGTCGCTTCGCCGAACTCCGGCAGCCGCCGCCGGGGCCCCAGCACAGTCGCCGTGTCGGTCTTCGAGTTGCCCCCATGCCGTGGAGACGCAGCGATCGCCTTGCCCGACACGCCATTCCCCACTCGGCCTAGGACGCTCCCGTCTCTACGGTGCATCTCTACCCAGCGCATCTCTACCCAGCCTGCGGCATAGAGGTCCACTGGTAGGTAGGGAACCAGAGATGGCCGGGGGTCTGGTGCTGCCTTCGGTCAGTCTCAGTTCGGCCCGGCAGGTCGCAGCCTCCACTTGCCCGTACGAGGGATGCTAAGGTGCTTATCGCCACCCAGTGCATTGAGGAGGACTTCGACGCGGCGTTTCTCGCTGCGGTAGGCAGGCGTCCGAAGCCAGTCGCCTGCTGACCGGAGCCGCCTCGACGCTGTCGACGTACTGAGCCGCTGGAAACGGAGGGGGATACATGTGCATCGTTGGCATCTTCGCAACAGTCCTGGCAGCGATCATCGTCGTTGGCCTTATCGTTCTGGGAGTGGGTTCCATCTCAGATGTCCGTCGATATCTGCAGATTCGCAAGATGTGACGGGCGACCCGGTGAAACGTCGCGGCCGTTCCGACCGACCTGCCTAGATAAGAGGCTTGGGGCGCTGCTTCGTGTCCGGTCGACCGTGTCCTCGGTCGAGAAGCCGAGCTGATCTCCCACCTGAGCCCGGAGCAGCAGACCGCAGTGACCAACCTGCTCGGCTTCTCGACGAGCTCCACTCCCGCCTGAGCGAACTCGTGCGGCTGCGAGTTACCGGTAGTCGTCGAGGTTCACGTCGAGGCCGGGCTCGAGGATCTCCTCGATGAATCGCCAGATGTCGGGCTGGGAGCCGTCGAGGTCGGTGAACCCATATTCGGCTGCGAGTTGACCGGAGTTGACCGACTTCTGGTTCCATCGGCTCCGGTTGGGATCCGATGCCAATGCGACGACGGCGCGCCCGACGAACCGAGGTGACTCAGACAACGCGAAGTGCGCGGGGGCGCAGGGATAGTTGTCGACGGCCGCCGGATCGATGGCGTCGCGCCAGTTCTCCTCGGAGACGCCGAAATAGTCGAGCATCATCTCTGAGCGTAGCCACCCCGGGGTGATGGCGACTGCGGTCGCTCCGTGCGATTCCAACTCGTGCCCCTGGGAAAAAGCCAGCCGGTTCACGGAGATCTTGGCGAGGTCATAAAACACAGAGATCCGATATCTCGATGCGTTGTAATCGGTGGTGCCGTCGGTCACCTCGACGAGCAGACCGCCCGGCTCCTCGATGAGGAGTGGGAGAAGGTGATGGGACGTGATGAGGTGGGTGTCAATGGCGAGTCGGAGTATTCGCAGACCGTTGTGAAGATCATGTTTCCAAATGGGAGTGTTCCACTCAGCCGGCTCGCCTTTGAGTACTTCGCCGCCCCAGATGTCGTTGATGAGCACGTCGATGTGGCCGTGGTCATTGCGGATCTGCTCAGCCAGGTTCTTCACCCCGTCGGGTTCGAGATGGTCGACCGCGACTGCGATACCGGTGCCGCCGAGTTCCGTGACGAGGTCGGCAGTCTCTTCAATCGTCTCGGCACGGTCATAATCGGACCGGATTGTTCGTGCACTGCTACTGCGACCTGTGCAGATAACCGTTGCGCCAGCTTCGCCCAAGGCGGCAGCGATTCCACGCCCAGCACCTCGGGTCGCACCTGCCACGACGGCCACCCGGCCGCGCAGCGCGTCTCGATCCGGCGACCAGTCCACAGACCAAGTCTGCCAGCTGGTCGAAGCAGCCGACGGCCGTCGCTGATCTATTGAGGTCGACACCTTGGTGGAGCGCCGTCAGGGGTGCGGTGGAACTTCTGGGCGGATGCGTGCCCTGTGATCACTCGCGCTGGCCGCAGCCATCTCAGACCACGCATAGGCCTCTGCCGGGATCGGTGGGGTACGCGGCGCGGGACGGGTTCCCGCGGAGGCAGGGGACTTGGGCCGGCTGGTGGTTCGCTGAGGGTTGCTGGCCCGGATGGTGTGAGGTGCGGGCACCGCGGCGGCCGCCGGGAGGGCCGGCTCGCCGACTGGTGTACCCGGTGCGCCCGCGGGTGCCGAATCGATGGCTGCGGTGGAGCCTTCCGGACGTGAGCTGTCGTTGTCGCTGCCGACGTTGGGTGCCGGGACGGGAGCCGCGGGGACCGGGGAAAGCGGGTTCCCGGCGCCGGTCGGCGGGATCGGGCCGCTGCGGGAAGTCATGAAAGGCACGGACGCCGCGCCTCCGGCGAAGATGAAAGCGAGGATGCCCGCTGCCGCCAATCGCTTGAACCGCCGTGACGTAGCCTGGCGCTGCCGGGCGTCGGCAGGTTCAACGTCCAGCGGAATGGCGGTCGGAAATGGCCGTCGTAGGACCTCGGTGCGGGCCGGCTCGGGAAGGTCGGATCTGGCGAGTCCGCCGGCCGCATACGTCATCGGGACGAGCGTGCCCGTTCCGACATCGCCGCCAGCGGTATCTGGCGAGGACTTACTGGCCAGCAATGGCGCATCGACGCCTTCCGGACTGACACCGGCCGATCGCAGCGCCCTGCGCAGCGCCTCGAACGCCTCGGTTACCTGCGGGGGAACCAGGTCCTCGCACTCCTCCCGGCTCGGTAGCACCGCGGGCGACGCAAGCGGGATCGTCACGTCGGTGCCAGCCGGAAGAGTTTTCGTCGTACCGGCATTCTCGTCCTCGGTGAGTAGCGCGGCGAGCTGATCCAGCGACAGTTGAAGGGCGGCAGCCACGTGTGGTCGTATCGAGGGGAGTGGTTCGGTGTCTCCGGCTTCCCAACGGACGACGGTGGAGCGTTCTACTCCCAGGCGTTGCGCGAGTGCTTCTTGCGTCAACCCGACAGCCTTGCGGCGCTGGGCTAGTCCTTGCCGTCTAAGCGCCATGTCCTCACCTCTCACTGAGTGGTTTTCGCAGTTGAAGCACCGTGTGCTGCATCGGTGCATCAGTGATGCGACTGCCGTGCTCTGGTCGTGGCCCGTTACTCGCGGTTGTCTTCATGTTACGGCTTGACACCTTACGCACCGCAACGGAGGCGCCGCCGCGATGGCCAGCCAAGGGACCGTCATCAGTCGTCGCTACTGCGACTGAACCTCCGGTCAGCTGGACCTGGCGCGTCTTACCGCGACGCGTGTGATCAACGCACACGTCGACGTCACTGGCTTGTGTTCAGTATTGAGCGCGCGCCGTGCGAGCTCGTCGTATTAGCCGAACACAGCCTCGCGGCGATATGGGTTGCCGCCTGAGCTGGGCCGGTCCGGCGATAGAGCCTCCTCACACTCGTCGCGCCGGCCCTCTACCCTGCACGGGGCC
>JALZCO010000173.1 GCA_030863015.1 Actinomycetota bacterium | reverse complement strand
CGTACCCGTGGGCGCGACACACCGTGCAGGAGAGCACGACACGCGGAGGTTAGGGGCGGCGGCGGTGGCGGAGGTAGTCGCCGACCACTGCGGCGCCTAACCCGTCCAATCCTGGATCGAGCACCCGGCCGCCGCAGCGCCTGGCCAGCGCGTGCACGAATGCGGCCAGTCGGGGGTTGCGGCCCAGCATCACGATGCTCACCGCGGTGCCGTTGCGGGCCAGGCTGTCCATCTCGCGCACGGTCAGCGCCAGCGTCTGGGCCAGCGGCGGGTAGCTGAAAACCGCCTCCCCGTCAGCTACCAGGTGCGCGGTGGGCTCCCCGTCGGTGACCACCAGCAGGACCTGCGCGGCGTCGGGGTGGCGGCGCAGGTGCCGCCCGGCCAGCAGCAGGGCGTGGTGCAGGTTGGTGCCCTGCTCCCACACCCCGGTCAGCCCGGTGAGCTGGGCGATGTCCACCTGCTGCGCGTGGCGCCCGAAGGTGATCAGTTCCAGCGCGTCGGACCGGAACCGGGTCCGGACCAGGTGGTGCAGGGCCAGCGCGGTGCGCTTCATCGGCACCCAGCGCCCGTCTTGCACCATCGACCACGACGTGTCCACGCATAACGCCACCGCCGCCCGGGCGCGCTGCTCGGTGTCGACCACTTCGACGTCCTCGACGGTCAGCAGCGGGTCCGTGCTGCCCGTGGCGGCCCGGCGCAGCACCGCGTTGCGCACCGTGCGAGACACGTCCCACGGCTCGGAGTCACCGAACTCCCAGGGTCGGGTGCCTCCGGTGGGTTCCCCGGCAGCCCCGGCCCGGCGCAGCTCGCGCTCCCCGCGCCGGCTGCGTAGCGCATCGGCCACCTCGGCCAGCGCCTGTGAGCCGAGCCGGCGCAGCGCCTTGGGTGACAGCCGCAGCGAACCATCCGGGGCGCGCTCGAAGAAACCGTGGCGCTCCAGCTCACGTTCCAGCTCGGCCAACCGGCGGGCGTCGATGCGGGCGTCGTCGCCCAGCTGGCGGGCCAGCGCGTCGAGGTCGACGTCCTCGGCGCGGGCCCCGGCATAGGACTGCGCGAGCTGCTCGGCCAGCGCGTCGAGCTCGGCGAGGTCGGCCATCGCCTGGGCCCCCTCCCCCAGCCCCAGCGGGTCCTGACCGCGGAACCGCTCGGATCCCTGCCAGTCCTCGCCGGGCCGCAGCCCTTGCAGGTGAGCGTCCAGCTCGGCGAGCTGCTGGGCCAGCCGCGGATCACCGAAGGCCTGCTGGGTGAGCTCGGCCAGCTCGGCGCGCTGTTGTGCGCTCATCGAGTTGAGCATCCGCTGTGCTGCGGCCGCCCGCTCGGCCAGCGCGTCGATCAGCTCGTCGACGTTGCGCGGGCGCTCAGGGAAGAAGTCCCCGTGCTTGCGCATGAAGTCCTCGAAGCGCTGCGGGGTGTCGCGGTCACCACGGGCATGTGCGGCGAGCAGATCGTTCAGGTCGGACAGCATCTGCCGGATCCGCTCGACATCCTGCGGTGAGGTGGACTGCAGCGCCTGCTTGAACCCCTCGAAACGCTGCTGGAGCA
This sequence comes from Actinomycetota bacterium, assembly GCA_030863015.1. Lineage (GTDB taxonomy): Bacteria > Actinomycetota > Actinomycetes > Mycobacteriales > Pseudonocardiaceae. Next base: position 2,213 of record JALZCO010000173.1, on the reverse strand, counting down.
GCTGCTGGCCCAGCAGGTCACGGATGTCCTGGTAGGCCTGCGCGGCCTCTGCAGAGCGCCAGTCGTAGTCGGCGAGCTCGGTGACGGCGCGGGCGGTGTCCGGCGGGAGCGCGTCGAGCCGGGCCTCCCGGAACCGGGCGTCGTCGTCGGGGTCGGGGAACAGGGCCCGCCGCTCGGCAGTCAGGGCTCGGTGCAGCAGTTCGCGGACTTCCTGCAGGGTGCCGTCGAGCCGGTGGCGGCGGGTGATCTCGGCGCGGCGCTGCCAGACCCGGCGGGCCAGCTCCTCCATCCCCGGGGTATCGGCCAGCCCCCGGCGCAGCAGCTCCCGCATCGCCGCTCGGGGTGAGGCGCCGTCCATCACGTCGCGACCGATCTCGTCCAACGCCGCGGACAGGTCAACGGGAGGCGCCAGCGGGTCCGGACCGCCGTGCCAGGGCCCGTAGCTGTAGCGGCTGGCTGGAGTCATTGCGCTCGGGCTCCGTAGACGGTGCGGCCGTCGTCGGCTTCCTTGCCGAGCTTGCGGGTGAGGTACAGCGACTCCAGGGCAAGCTCCACGGCGGCGGCGATCGGCCCGGGTGGGCCGTCGGGGGCGGCACCGAGCCGGGTGGCGACCTCGTGCAGCACGGGTAGTTCGGGCAGCGCGGCGAGCACCTCGGCGGCGGGTACCTGCTCGCCGGTGGCGACCCGGTGGCCTGCGGAGACGGCCGTGGCCAGCGGTGTGAGGTCCAGACCGCGTAGCCGGGCGCGGGCGGTGTCGGCGACCGCGCGGCGCAGCAGGTGGGTGAGTACTTCGCCCTTCTCGTCGCGTTCTGCCGATGGTTGGTCATAACCGGATTCGAACTCCAGCTTGCCGCGCAGCACCGACGGCACGGTCTCCAGGTCAACCGGACGGGCTACGGCGCGGTCCTCGCCGGTCAGCGCGGCCCGGCGCAGCGCAGCCGCGGCGACGGTCTCTGCCCCGGCCACCGCGAATCGCGCCGACACTCCGGAACGCTGGTCGATTGCTGCGCTGGCGCGCAGGTGCCGGGAGAAGCGGGCCAGCACTTCCAGCAGCGGCTGGCCGACCTCGGCGCCGATGCTGATCAGGTCGGCCTCCTGCGCGACGAGCGCCACCTCGGCGGCCATCTCCCGCGGGTAGTGGGTGCGGATCTCGGCGCCGAAGCGGTCCTTGAGCGGGGTGATGATCCGGCCCCGGTTGGTGTAGTCCTCGGGGTTCGCGCTGGCCACGAGCAACACGTCCAGCGGTAGCCGCAAGGTGTAGCCGCGGACCTGGATGTCGCGCTCCTCCATCACGTTGAGCAGCGAGACCTGGATCCGCTCCGCCAGGTCGGGTAGCTCGTTGATCGCGACGATGCCGCGGTGAGCGCGCGGCACCAGCCCGAAGTGGATCGTTTCGGGGTCACCGAGGCTGCGGCCTTGGGCGACCTTGACCGGGTCGACTTCGCCGATCAGGTCACCGACGCTGGTGTCAGGGGTGGCGAGCTTCTCGGTGTAGCGCAGGGAGCGGTGCCGCCAGGCCACTGGCAGGTCGTCGCCGAGTTCGGTGGCGCGCCGGATCGAGCCGGGGGTGATCGGCTGGCAGGGATGTTCGGCCAGCTCGGCGCCCTCGATGACCGGTGTCCACTCATCGAGCAGGCTGACCAACGTGCGCAGCAGCCGGGTCTTGCCCTGGCCGCGCTCCCCCAGCAGCACCACGTCGTGCCCGGCCAGCAACGCCCGTTCCAGTTGCGGCAGCACGGTGTCGGCGAACCCGACGATGCCCGGCCACGGGTCTCGACCGGTGCGCAACGCGTCGAGCAGGTTGGCGCGTACCTCATCCTTGATGTCGCGCTGGACATGTCCGGAAGCGCGCAGCGCCCCCAGCGTGCGCGGTAGCTCGGCCGAAGGTTGGGTGTATCGACGCTCCGGGAAGAAGGTCACGCGCCCACGTTACGCACGCCCGACGTGGTCAGCACCCCGGTCCGCGACCACGACATCCGCAACGCGCGAGAAGCAAGGGTTGAACAACACATTCAGGCGATCAACGGGCCCGCCCAGGTATTGCTCCGCAGGGACTGGCTAGCTGTCCTCCCGCGGTGCCGATCCGGGAGTGCTACCCGAGCCACCTCGCCGGTTGGTGCCTGACGGCACTGTCGGTGGCTAGCTGCGCCTCGCGCTGGCCGAGGTTCGAGCCAAGAATCAGCGCGACCAGCATGCTCAACGCGATCCACAAC
>JALZCO010000018.1 GCA_030863015.1 Actinomycetota bacterium | reverse complement strand
GGTCCGCCCCCTTCCCGGGGTGCGGCAGGCCCTGGACCGGTTGCGGGGCCTGGGCATCCCGATCGGTGTGGTGAGCAACCAGTCCGGAGTCGCCCGCGGGCTGATCAGCCTCGAGCAGCTGGAGCGGGTCAATACCAGGGTGTCGCAACTGCTGGGACCCTTCGACGTGCTGTGTGTGTGCGTGCACGGCGAGCACGACGGCTGCGGTTGCCGCAAACCGGCGCCCGGCCTGGTGCACGCCGCCGCCGGGCAACTCGGCGTGCCGGTGGAGCGCTGCGTGGTCATCGGCGACATCGGTGCCGACGTCACCGCTGCCGCGGCGGCTGGAGCCCACGGCATCCTGGTGCGCAACGCCCGCACCCGGTCCGCGGAGATCCGTGCTGCTCCGCAGGTGGCGGTGGACGTCACCGCTGCGGTGGAGATCGCCTTGTCGGGGAGGCGGCCGTGAGCGCCACGGTACTGGTGGCCCGCCTGGACAACGCCGGCGACGTGTTGCTGGCCGGGCCCGCGATCCGGGCGGTCGCCGCGCACGCCGACCGGGTGGTGCTGCTTGCTGGCCCGCACGGGCAGTCGGCCGGGCACCTGCTGCCCGGAGTCGATCGAGTCATCGAGTGGTGCGCGCCGTGGATCGATCCCGATCCCAAGCCCCTCACCGCCGAGCATGTCGCCGTGCTGCACGACGCCGTGCGCGCCGAGGCGCCAGATGTGGCGGTGCTGTTCACTTCCTTTCACCAGTCCCCGTTGCCGCTGGCGCTGCTGCTGCGGCTGGCCGGTGTCGGGTGGATCGGCGCGATCAGTGAGGACTACCCCGGTACCTTGCTGGACCTGCGACACCGCGTCGACGGTGATCCGCCGGAGGCGCAGCGTGCGCTGTCACTGGCCGGTGCCGCCGGTTTCGCGCTACCGCCCGCTGACGACGGTCGACTCGCGGTCCGCCGACCGCTGCCCACCGTCGAGCACCTCACCGCGGGACCGGGATATGTCGTGGTGCACCCAGGCGCTTCGGTGCCTGCCCGGCAGTGGCCCGCGCAGCACTGCACGCAGGCCGTGGGTGCCCTGGTCGAGGCCGGGCACCGGGTGATCGTCACCGGATCACCCAGCGAGCGTGACCTGACCGCCCTCGTCGCCGGTGACACCGGTACCGACCTGGGCGGCCGTACCGACCTACGCACGCTGGCCGCCGTGCTCGACGGTGCCCGCGCGGTGGTCGTGGGCAACACCGGGCCTGCCCACCTGGCCGCAGCGGTAGGCACACCGGTGGTGTCGCTGTTCGCCCCCGTGGTGCCCGCCGCGCGCTGGGCTCCTTACGGGGTACCGACCGTGCTGCTCGGTAACCAGGACGCGCCCTGCCGGGACACCCGGGCCCGGCACTGCCCGGTGCCCGGCCACCCCTGCCTCACAACAGTTAGGCCGGCTGACGTCGTCGAGGCGGTCGATTCGCTGCTGGTGGCGGCATGAGGGTGCTGCACTGGCATGTCCACGGCGCCTGGAGCACCGCATTCGTGCAAGGTGCTCAGACTTATCTGGTGCCGGTCACCCCGGACCGCGGCGCCGACGGTCGCGGCCGCGCCCGCACCTACCACTGGCCGGACAACGCGATCGAGGTGACCCCGGCGGCGCTGGCCACCGAGCACGTCGACGTCGTGGTGCTGCAACGCCCGCACGAGCTGGACCTCGTCGAGCAGTGGCTGGGCCGGCGCCCGGGACATGACGTGCCCGCGGTGTACGTCGAGCACAACGCACCCCGGGGTGACGTCCCCAACACCCGGCACCCGATGGCCGACCGGTCCGACATCCCCGTGGTGCACGTCACGCCGTTCAACGAGCTGTTCTGGGACTGCGGCCGCGCGCCCACCGTGGTGATCGAGCACGGCATCGTCGATCCCGGCCACCGGTACACCGGGGAGATACCGCACGCCGGGGTGGTGATCAATGAACCGGTCCGCCGAGGGCGGGTCACCGGCACCGACCTGCTGCCACGCTTCGCCGCCCGGGTCCCGCTGGACGTCTTCGGCATGGCGATCTCCCAGTTGCCACCGCACGGCCGGATCTCGACGTTCGAGGACCTGCCGCAGGCGCGGATGCACGCCGAACTTGCCCGCCGCCGGGTGTACCTGCATCCGATCCGTTGGACGTCGCTGGGCTTGTCCCTGCTCGAAGCCATGCACCTGGGCATGCCGGTGGTCGCGCTGGCGACCACCGAGGCATCGCAGGCGGTGCCCCCGCACGCGGGCGTGGTGTCCACCCGAGTCGACCTGCTCACCGATGCGCTGAGCACCTTCATCACCGATCCCGATCTCGCCCACCGCACCGGCCTGGCGGCCAGAGCCGCCGCCCGCCAGAGGTATTCGCTGGACCGGTTCCGCACCGACTGGGACCGGTTGCTGAAGGAGGTGACGCGGTGAGAATCGATTTGATCTCTGAGCACGCCAGCCCGCTCGCGGCGATCGGTGGGGTCGACTCAGGTGGGCAGAACGTCCACGTCGCGCAACTGGCCCAAGCGCTGGGCCGGCACGGTCACCACGTGACGGTGCACACCCGCCGTGACAGCTCCGAGCTGCCCGCGCGGATCCGGACAGCGCCGGGGGTGACGGTCGAGCACGTTCGCGCCGGGCCTGCCGTCCCGATGCCGAAGGATGAGCTGCTCGTCCACATGCCCGAGTTCGGCGAGCGCCTGGCGCGCCGGTGGGTCCAGCAGCCGCCGGACGTCGTGCACGCCCACTTCTGGAT
>JALZCO010000147.1 GCA_030863015.1 Actinomycetota bacterium | reverse complement strand
CGGAAGGCATACGCCAGTCCTGATCGCGCCGAGTTGCCTCGATGACAGCACTGCCCGCGGTTGTGTCCACGGCGTCCAGCCGCGCCCTGCAGCGCCACCCATTCCCCGGGCGGGCGGCGCCGCTTTTCGCCCCGGCGCTTACAAGTCGCTGATGCCTCAGGCGACGTGGCTGATGAGGAAGGCGGAGATGAACCCGGCACAAGTCACCAGACCCACGGTGTTGCCCGCATTCTCGAAGCTCTCGGGCATCATCGTGTCGGCGAGCATCGTGAGGATGGCGCCCGCGGCGAATGCCTGCACCACTGCGATCGTGACCGGTGCGGCACCGCCGAGCAGACCGTAGCCGGCGGCCGCCGCGCCGGCTGAGATTACTGCGACGGCGAACAGAGTCCGAGGATCCACCGCGCGGAATGCCCAGCCTTGCGCAGCCCAACCGCCGCGGACAGCGACTCGGGCACGTTGGACAGGAACACCGCGGCGACCACGGCCACCCCGATCCCACCGCCGCCAAGCAAGGAGACCCCGATGGCGGCGGACTCCGGGATGCCATCGAGCATCGCCCCGAGCACGATCGCGCCGGCCGCCCCGCCCGCCTGCTGACCCCCGGAGCGCTTGCGGTGGCGCGCTCCACGATGGTCGAGGATCCAGTCCCCGGCGTAGAAGGTCAGTGCTCCGGCGGCCAGGCCGAGCACCACCGGTCGCACCCCAGAGCTCGCGAAGCTTTCCTCCACCAACTCGAACGCCACCGCTGAGATGAGCACTCCGGCGCCAAAGGCCATCACCATCCCGACCACCCGCGGTGGCGTCCGCCAGATCAACCCCAGCGCCGCACCGACGAGCAACGCGAACCCACCGACGAATCCCCAGAAAGCCGCCTCAAGCACACCACTGGATACCCCGAAAGATCAACGTCAAACCATTCCACATGTACCACGGCTTAAGACGAAACGACCGGCGGCAGCTTAGCCGTTGCCGCTATTGGAGGCCAGCCACAGCACGTTACCTGCGTGCGTTACGGCGGACATTCCGGCGCAGCTGCCAGATCCTTAGCGACCCGGCAATTGCGGCGAGCAACACACCGCCCACGGCGGAGAACAACATTGCCACAGCCAACGGCAGTTGACCGCGTGCGGTGAAGTATGAGATCTCCACCGTCCGCGTGTTCTGCAGGATGAAGATCAGTAGGAAAGCCAGTACCAGGGCAAACGTGATGAGGCCCACCCAAACCTCACCGATGCGCGTCCGCCGCAGTGGCTTCCGGACCGGATGCTGCGCCGGAGCCGTGGTTGAATTCGTCGCACGGCCGACGGCCGGAGGCGCGGAATCGGCGGGTTTCGGGTTCTGCCCGGCCCCGGCCGGAGACGCTGTGGCCAAGACACAGCCCCCTCTCACATCACAGGCAATAACACAGAATACCCCGGTACGCTAGTCGACACTGCAGTGTGGGGTCAGGATCTAGGGCTAAGGCGTGGGCGGCGTGATTCACGTGATCGAACCCATCCTGCCGCCGAGCTATCGTGACCGGAAATGGCGCTATCGGAAGTTCGAGAAAGGCACCGCTCCTGGGGATGAGGTAAGACTGCGCCGACTACTTGGCCCGGCGCTGCTCGCGGCTTTCTTGGTCGGGATCTGGTACTACGGAGCCACTGCTGCTGAGCTATACACGTCAAGTTCATTGTCGCCTCCAGGACGTCACCGGTGACGCGGGCAGGGCCGGGGTGCACCTCATCTGTGCGCTGACCTTGTAGGGAGTTGTGGTTGGGCAGCGTCTTTGGCTGCCGCGTGGCTGGTGGGTGGGCGGATGAACAGCGCGCCGGCCAGGGCAGCGAGGGCGATGACTCCGGTCATGGCGGTGAGTGCCCCGTAGGCGGTGGCCTTGGCTTCCAGGACCCCGCGCTCAATGGTCGGGCGGGGATCGGGGATCCTGACGCCGAATCCCTGAGCGATGGCCGCGTCCCTGATCGCCTCCGCTTGCGTGTTGACATCGAGGTAGCGCAGCCCCGACCAGCCCGCGACGACCGCGAACAGCAAGGCAACGACCGCCATTGCCGCGGCCATCCGCCTCAACCATGACGTGACGAGGCGATAAAGCAGGTATGCGCCATCGGGTGTGGGGGCGCCACCGTGGGGTGCGCTCCCCGCCGGCGGTGACGCCTCGAGCAGTTGTTGTTTGGCCTGGTCGTACTCGGCGGGGGAAATGTGTCCCCGCTCGCGCAGCTCAGTGAGCCGATCCAGTTCGTCAACCAGGCTCATTGTCCCCATCCACCGTCGCCGCGCCGCTCACATGCTCCAGCTTGCCGGTTACGGCGATCCGGTCGGCGGTTGGTTGGTGCCCGTTGTCCCGTTGGTGCCGGTCAGGTTTTGGCACTGCGGCGTCTGGTCAACGGCGGCGCGCAGCTGCGGGTCGACGGCGAGGTCATCGAGGACCTGGGCGCGGTTGCCCACTGCGCCTAGGACGTTGCCGGCCGCAGTGACGGCCAGTGCGATCGCGCCCACGTCGTTGGGGTCAGCCCGGTTGAGTTGGGCCAATGCGTTGTCGAGGTCTTCGCGCAACTGGATGAGCTGGTTGCGCATGTTGTCGAAGACCTGTTGCCCGTTGTCCACCGGTGGGGGCCCAACCGAGGGGAGCTGATCGATCGCTTGTTGGGTGGCGTTTCGGGCGGTGCCCAGATAGTCGATGTAGGCCTGCCGCGTCGCCGCCAGGTTGCCCAGGTCGGGCTGGGGCAGGGTGCCGAGCCGGTCAAAGGCAGGTTGCAGCGACTGGCACATTGACCTGGTCCAGTCCAAGGTCGCCGGCTGCGGTGAGGCCGGTAGCGGCGCCGAGGTCACCACGGGTGGGGCAGGTGCCGGGGAGGGGGCAGGGGCTGCGTTGTTGGCACACCCCGCCACCGCCAGCCCAACAGCGGCCACCAACAGGGCAAGCCGACAACGCAGCAACGAACCCCGAGCAGCTTTCGTAGTGTGCACAAGTGCTCCTATGGATCAATGGGATCCGGCCTCCGCCAGGGCCAGGATTCCCGGCCGCGCGGACAGTAACCTTGCGAGCACCTTACGAATCGGATGATTCGGGTCGTGCGGATCAGCTTGATGTCTTGATTATTGTCTCGGTCAGTCACTTGCACTGCCGAGGCGGAGTGGTTGGTCTAGGCGCTCACCGTGCCCTGGACCCCCTCTAGAGCAGACCCATTGCCGAACTGACTGGTGGTGATGACGCTGAGGGTGCCATCCGTCTCCAGCACGACTGCCGCCACAGCACGCAGGTCTCCGGCGCCCGCGCCACGGACGGCTTGGAGCAGCTCATCGAGAGCCACCCGCTGCTGGCGCAGCGCGTGGTAGCGGGGGGTTCCGTCACGCAGGAGCAGCGTCGGACGCGCGGTCAGGACTGATCTGGCGCTGCGCAGCCGCACAGTGCTCCATGCGACCGCGAACTGCAGCACGGCCAGCAGGATTAGCGCGGTCGCGCCCTCGGACCACGAGACGGTGGTGTTGAGCAGGATCGTGGCTAGCGTGGAGCCGATCGCGATGGTTACCACAAAATCAAATGCGTTGAGCTTGGCAAGCGTTCGCTTGCCGGACAGCCGCAGTGCCACCACGAGGGTCAAATAGGCGGCGGCACCGACCACCAGCACACGCCCGATGTCAAACCAGGAATTGAACCACATGGTGCACGGATACCCCGCGGCGTGCACGCATACCCTTGCGGAAACCTCACGCAGCCGATCAGCATCGCGCCGAGTGGTTGTGGGGCCGGTCTGGCGGCCACCGGAGATCGGCGTGGAGGTGGCGGCGGATCACTTATGGGCGGTAAGGGAGACCGGACGTGGTCCGGTCAGCTTTTTCCCCGGCCAGCCGCTGGCTCGGCCGACCAGCGAGATCAGCGCTGGCACGAGCAGTGACCGGATGATGAAGGCGTCGATCAGGACGCCGACTGCCATCGCGAAGGCTAGCTCCCGAAATGGCATCAGCGGGATCAGGGCGAGCATCGCGAAGCTTGCTGCGAGCGTTATCCCGGCGGCGTTGATCGCCTGGGTGGAGCGCGGCACGGCGACTGCGAGCGCCTGGCGCAGCGTTCGGTGACGGGCCTCCTGCCAGATATAGCCGACGCTGAAGATGGTGTAGTCGCTGCCCAGGGAGACCAGCAGCACGGCCGCGGTGAACGGTACGAAGAAAATGAGACCGTCGTGTCCGAGTTGGCCCTGGAACAACGCCACGGTCAACCCAAGGGTCGCCCCCACCGCAAGCACGTTGCTGACCAACAGGTACAGCGGGGCCACCACGGCGCGCAGGAACAGCATGAGGAGCACCAGGTTGACCAGTCCAACCGCGATCGCAACTCGGACCAGGTCGTTTCTGGCTTGGTCGGCCAGTGACAGTCCGATTACGGTGTCACCGAGGTAGGACACTTCAGCGTCGGCCAGTCCCGCCGTGGCAAGCAGACGCGGCATCTCCTCACGCAGTTCACGCAGGTGTCCCACCGCGGTGGCGCCAAGCGGGTCGCTGTCGAACACCACGAGGAAGCGAGCCGCGCCGCCTCCCGGGGCGAGGAATAGCCCGAACTGTTCGGGCAGCGCCTGACCCAGCAGCGGTTGGTCCGGTAGCGGCGGGTCACCTGGGCCGAAGACGATGTCCACTCCGGGCTGACGCTTGAGCTGGCCGGCCAGTGTGGCCAGCGCCGCGCGGCGGTCGGTAATGCCGGGATCGGACACCACGAGCCCGGTCGGTGACAAAATGCCCGGTGCGAACCCGGCGGCAGCCGCCGCTGCGGCCTCGCGCGCCGGGTTACCAGCCGGAAGCGTATCCACCGGTGATACCCCGCTGCGTAATTCAAACAGCGGAGCGCTGGCGATCGCCAGCCCGGCGATCACTCCGGCCGCGACTACCGCGGATATCCAGCGGTTACCGAGGTGCCGGATCAGGCGCGCCGCACGGGTGGGCCGCACGATCGCGACCGGCACGAACGGAGCTGCACCCGCGGCGGAATCGACGGGCTCGGACCCGTCGGTGTGTTGCACGTCGGGCTCGGCATGTCGCCCACCGGTGAGCCCATACGGCCAGAACGCCCAGCGGCCCAGCACGGCCAGCATCGCGGGTACCAGGATCACCGCCACCACCAGCCCGACCAGCACGGTGACCGCCAGCCCGGGCCCGAAGGCACGGAAAACATCGGATTCGGCGACCACCAGTGCGGCGACTCCGGCCGCCACGATTACTCCCGCGGCCAGGACGATGGCCAGGTACTCGGCCACGGCCGCACGGGTGGCCGCTGGGTTGGTCTGTCCGGCCTGCAACCTTCGCCGCAGGCCGGACAGGAAAAGGATGCTGTAATCGGTGGTGATCCCCAACATCAGGGCCACCACGATCGGCTGGATCTCCACCGGCACGGTGAAATCGGCGATCCCGGCCAGCCACCCGATGACCCGGTCCGCCAGCAGATACCCAATTGTGGCGGTGACCAGAGTGATCAACGGCGCCACCACCGAGCGGAACGTCAACCCGACGATGAGCGCGATCGCGATCAGGGTGGCGACCTCCACCAGCGGCAGCGTTCGGTCGAGGATCATCCTCGCTTGGACCTGCGTCGGGATCGTGCCGGCCACCCCTACCAGCGCGTCGCCCGGTCGGTCGAATCCCGCCGCGTAGTCGTCGGCTACCCGAGCCTGCGAGCTGAACCCCAG
>JALZCO010000143.1 GCA_030863015.1 Actinomycetota bacterium | reverse complement strand
TGCGCGAGTACATGCGCGACTACAACCACTGGGCCACCATCGGAGTGCTCAATGAGTTGCTACTACGCTCGGACAACCGGATCACCCTCACCGACGAAGCCGATCCCTACGGTCTACCGATCGCGTGGATGGATTACACCCTCGGCGACAACGACAAGGCCAACATGGCCTACTCCACCAACGTGATCACCGACGTCCTGCACCCGGGTGGCGCGCAGGACGTGCTGACCATCCAGCGCTTCGCCCACCTTATCGGCGGCGCCCGGATGGGCAGCTCCGCCCAGAACAGCGTGGTGGACGCGAACCAGCGAGCCTGGGCGGTGCCCAATGTGTTGCTCCCCGACGGCTCGGTCTGTCCCACTCAACGCGCCGCCAATCCTGCTCTGACGATCATGGCACTGGCCTCGCGGCTGGCTGAACGGATGGCCAGCGGCCGCGCTCGCCACATCACACGGAGCAGACGATGACCATCGTGACCGGGCGCACCACCGTGACGCCGCCATCGGGGCGGCAGTACAGCATTCACATCGGCCAGCAACGGGCCACGATCGTGGGCGTCGGCGGCGGGATCCGGGAGTACGAGGTGGCCGGGCGCCCGGTGCTCGACCCCTACCCGTCCGGCTCCATGGCCGACGGGGCACACGGCACGCCGTTGGTGCCCTGGCCCAACCGGCTGCGCGATGGTCGGTACCGCTTCGACGGGACAGCGCACCAGCTCCCGCTGACCGAGCCGGAGAAGGGCAACGCCATCCACGGCCTGCTGCGCTGGCGGGCCTGGCGTCCAGTTGAGGTGTCCGGGCACCGGGTGGTGATGGGCATCCGCCTGCACCCGATGCCCGGTTATCCCTTCATGCTCGACGTCCGAGTCGAGTACCGGCTCGGCGAGCATGGGCTGCAGGTCTCGACCACCGCGACCAACATGGGCGATATCGCCTGTCCCTACGGATGCGGGCAGCACCCCTATCTATCGCCTGGAATGGGGCTCATCGACGAGTGCACACTGCATCTGGACGCGACCACCCGGATCACTACCGATCAGCGCGGCCTGCCGGTCGGGCGGGAGCCGGTAGTCGGAACGCCGCTGGACTTCCGCAGCGGAGTCGCGTTGGGCGCGCTGCAGGTCGACTCGGCGCTCACCGACTTGGCTCGTGACGGTAACGGCCGGGCCTGGGCGCGGCTGGCCGCCTCGGATGGTCACACCGCCGAGCTGTGGGTCGACCGGCACTACCCATACATTGAGATCTTTACCGGGGACACCTTGGCGCCGGGCCGCCGACGCCGTGGGCTGGGCTGCGAGCCGATGACCTGCCCGCCCGACGCTTTCACCAGCGGCATCGACCTCATCCGACTTGAACCCGGGAAGTCAATCACCACGACGTGGGGGGCCCGCCTGCGAAGCCGGAAAAGTTAGGCCAATGCGTGAGTCTTTGCTGTGGATAATCGCAGCTCGTTTCCTGAAAATCTTGTTCATGCTGCTGATGGCCCGCAGCGGCCTGGCGATCCTTAGCTCTTTCCCTAAGCTGTACTGGGATCGGCGGCTGCTTTCCTGGACGGGAGTGGTCGCGATTCTCTAAGAAGGTGTTCGCGCCGATTCCGGCAAGCTGTGGAGCTCGTTGGAGGAGAAGAGTCGTGGTCGCCGGTAGTGGCCTGCCGGGGCGCAAGAACTTGGGGTTAGTGCGGCATTGGCAGCAAATAATTTGCTGGCAACACAGGAACAAATCCACACCGCTCCCCACGGCACCTACAGTAGACCCGGCTCCTGGACGATGCGCCTGCAGAGCCTCTACGGGCGTCGACGCGGGCTGCGCCGTCCCGCACTGGCGCGCCGACGCGCACGCCGTGGTGCGCGGTGAGGCGGTCGCTCCGAGGTCTGTATCCTACGAGCCTGAAGCGGCGCGCAACCTGTGCGTGGGAATGCAGCAAACCTGACATTCTCCTGACGATGAGCGCCTGAAGAACATGAATTCCTCTCTTGGCGGGAACACCACCAATGCTCTGAGAAAGTGGTCGGAGGGGCTGTCCATGTTAGAAACCGATTTGAGAGGTGAATCATGATGCGTGTGCGCTACGCTGCCGGCTTGGTCGCCATGGTGGTCATTCCTATGGTTGCCTGTGGAAGCGATGAGACGGCCCGCGATCCTGAAGCGGTCACTCCGCCCCCCGCGGTGGCACAACCGCCAGCTCTGGGTGAACAGGGCCAAGGGGGCGCAGCCCAGGAGACCCTCGAGGGACGGGTCGGACAGCACGTTCAACTGACCGGTGAGGTGGCCACGATCATTGCACCGCACGCGTTGACCGTTGGTGGTGACCAGATCGGAGAGAACCCCATCCTTGTCGTCGGAGCCAATATTCCCCCGGGTCTGTCTCAAGGTGAGACGGTGCGAGTGAGTGGCACAGTCAAGGAATTCCAGGTGCCCGGCTACGAGGAGGATCTCGAC
>JALZCO010000093.1 GCA_030863015.1 Actinomycetota bacterium | reverse complement strand
AGGCCGGGATGGCGTCGACCATCGATCCGCAGCACGTGGTCGCCCCGCAGCGCGCGCGCCTCACAGCCGGCGCACCTTGACAGGGTCGCCGCTAGCCGGATTTCGCGCCCTCAGGTCGAGGCAATCGAGCCGCTACTTGTTGGCTTCGTCACTCAAGTCGTCGTCGGTGGATGTGCGTCCGACGCGGACGTCTTCCTCCGGTCGCTCCTCGAGGTTCTCCGGAGCGCGGTCATCCACTCCCAGCGCATCGTCGAGCAGGTCGTCGTCGTCAAGGTCGGCGGCGAGGTCCTCGGGTGCCTCGCCCATCTCGTCGACGGGTAGTACGTGGACCGCAGCCTCCTCGGCCGTAGTGGCAGCTCCCGAGACTCCCACGTCCACCGCGTCCAGCGACGCAGCGTTCCAGGTGTCCGGGGCATCGACAAACGCTTCCAACCGGCCCGCGCGATCGCCTCCGGCGCCGGACGGTGGGGCTTCGAGGTCGATGTCGGGGCGCTGCCGGTGCAGTCGCTCATCGAGCGTGTCGCCCCGCCCTACGCCGCCGTATGCGGTGGCCTGATCATCATCCAGCACATGGGGCCGATCCGGGTTGGCCCTGTCATCTCCTCCGCTGAGACGGCATGACGTGACACCGGTCTACCCCGTCACCGCACCCCGTAGACCCGATCCGGCGGGTCGTTTCCGCTAGTTGTCTGTGATGCCCGGCAGCCTTCGCCAGCAAACGGCACGCGAGCGACCAGCACGTGAGGCGGCCCGCCGCGGAAGAGCCGGACAGGCCTAAGCGTTGTACCGATGGAGGTGGTCACACCGTTGCCTGAAACAGTCACATGCATTGAGTGCGGCGACACGCTGCCTGAGGAACGAGCCGAACTCGGCTACCGGTACTGCACCAAGAAGTCCTGCCAGGCGCTGCACCATCGTGGAGTGGCGATCACCGCGATCGGGGTGAACAAAAGCGCTGACCATTTCATCGTCGCCGATGCCGACGAGGTCAGACGGCGCGGCGAGGCCGGCGAGTTCGGCAGGAAGGACACCAGCCTGGGGCTGGACCACGGTCCGCGAGGCACGGCACCCGTCGCGCCCGTGAAGCCTCCGGGCGAGGCGCGGGTCCCGGCACCGAGACGGGCGCCGGTCCGGCGCCCGTGGAGCCGCCAGCAGGAGAAGATCGTCAGGCTCTACCACGACATGGGTTTGAGCCCACGGGAGATCGTCGCGCGGGCGCAGCAGAACACACCTTTATTGCGGATCACCGAGGGGCTCGTCATCAAGATCCTGTCGGCGCCTTCGCGGAGATAGGTCCGGATTGACCGGTACGTGTCGCGCCTATTTGGGCCCTTCGAAACCGACCACTCGTGCACTCGTGCAAGCCGGGGGAGACTGGAGGCGATGCTCAGAAGCCCCGGTCCCGTCCAAGGTGGCGGGGTTTGTCCGCCCGCGATGAGGAGTAGGTCATGGCCGACACCGGCAACGCCATCGCCCGGACCCGCCAGCGGCTCGAGGAGGAGCTGGCACAGCTTCGAGCTCGCCGCGGTGCGCTTGTCGATGAGCTAGGCGGCCGGGATACCGTCGGGGACCGCGCCGATCACGCCGACCTGCTGGAGCGGGCCGACGACCTCGCGTGGCTGGATGAGCGCATTGCCGAGATCACAGGGTTGCTCGCCCGCGGAGCGGTGCCTGAACCGGCGGCCGGTGGGCTGCCCCATGGCGCGGAGGTCACCCTCCGCTTCGATGACGGAGAAGTCTCGACATTGCGTGTGATCGCCATTCCGGAGGAGGCCACCGAGGACGACGACGCAGGTGCCGTGACCGTCGACAGTCCGCTCGGCCGTGCCCTGGTGGGTAGCAAGGAGGGTGACATTGTGCAGTACGCGACGCCGTTGGGTCCGGCGCTCGTCGAGGTCCTCGCTCTCCGCATGCCGGGAGAGTGATCCGCTAGCATCTGCGCGGGGCCGTTAGCTCAACTGGCAGAGCAAAGGACTTTTAATCCTTGGGTTCTGGGTTCGACCCCCAGGCGGCCCACTTTTCCGCTGGTAGGTGCACTTTCCGTGTCCAACCAACGCAGCTACTCACAGCCCTGCCGCATGCGGTACGCGTGCGTACGTCTTCCACGTCGTGAGGCTCCGCTTCGCCGCCGTCGACGAGGTGCGCCACCCCATCCAGCGCGAGCACACCGGGAACCGCGCGCCGCCGCGACGACCCGCTGGTAACCATCAGCCGGTAGTAGATCGCGGTCAACTGCGGATCGCCTCAGATC
>JALZCO010000089.1 GCA_030863015.1 Actinomycetota bacterium | reverse complement strand
CGGCTGGGAGATCGAAAAGTTCGACTTCAAACCGCCCAGCGACAGCTGGATGGCAGCCTTCAAGCCACTGGCAACCTTCGAGCTGGAGCTGAAGAGCATGCCGCAGTTTAACAAGTTCGATGTTTGGATCTCCGGAACAACTCCAAAGGGTGATACGAAAACGGCTAAGGTGGGGACCATCACGAACAGGTAGTGGAAATTAGGCGGTGCTTTGCTAGAGGGCCTGGCATCCCGTCGGCCTGGCCGCAGCCCGACCACGTGCTGCCCTAAGGACAACGTCCCTCCGCACTGGTGTCTGGCTTGGTGCAGCGCACGAACCTGCGATCTAGCGATTATCAGGACCAGCTACCGGACACTGCGGTCATGACTGAACAGTTCGTCTGGTCAGCGGAGATACTTCTGACGGTACGTGCTGGTGCCGGACGTTAGTAGTTGTTTCAGATAGGTAAAGGGTGGAGACGATCAGGGACTGGTTGTCCCTGCCGCAGGACAGACGGCGCCGGGAGCGGGTATCCCGTCGCGTCCGGCAGGCTTATCCCGAAGCGGGCCTGGGGCAAGGGTCCATGTGGAGCACCCGGCGGCTGAACGACATGGGCCCTGCCCCAGGTCTGCTACGCCTTCGGTGCCGACGCGACGGGATACCCGCGCAGCTGTTAACCCCCACTTCTAGGCCTAGCCTTGGGACCATCCCGGAGCCAAGGCCCGCCGGAGGCGTCTTTGGTTGAGCGCTTGGGAATCTCCCTACGCTGATTGGCCGTACGCCCCCGTACCTGCCAATGTGGACCTGTGCCTTCAGCTGCGGCTACGCCGGTGTGTATCACCTTGCTGACTCGTCGCGCCGTTTCCGCTGACGGCTCGCTGAGGATTATCATGGGGAGCCCTTGGCCCCAGAAGCTCATCACCCATCTAATATAGACATATTTCACAACACCTCGGGAGCAGCTGATGTCTTCCCCGATACCCGAAGGGATCGAGCGGAGGTACGGATGGCGACGATAGAGCTGACAAAAGAGACCTTTTCCGACGCCGTAGGCGACGCCAAGTTGGCGCTGGTCGACTTCTGGGGGCCCCGGTGTCGACTGTGCCGCATGTTTGAAGCTGTTTTCGAGGAAGCATCGCAGCGCCACCCCGACGTGGTGTTCGGCAAGGTCGACGCTGAGGCGCATGGCCAGCTTGCCGCCATGTTCCGCGTCATGTCCCTTCCCACCCTAGTGATCGTTAAGGAAGGCTTCGTGATCTATGCCAGATCGGGCACCCTGCCATTGGAGGACCTGGAGGATCTCGTGGGCCAAGCCCGCGCACTCGACATGGAACAGGTACGCAGAAAGCGAGCCGCCCGCCGCAGAATGGGATAGAATCGACTATCCCGGGTCGAGCACGGCGGAGATCAGCTCGGTCGCCGGCAAACCGGTCCGGGAGCAGGTCTGTGGAGCAGCCACTGGGATCGAACCCGCATGGCTAGCTTGGAAGGGTCGGGGATCGATCAAGAGCCTGACGCGCCCGAATGTGGACCTGGGGATATGGGCGAGTAAGGGATTCGAGGCATATCTACTCGCGCTGACCGCGGCGTGGGCGTTGATGAGCTGGCTCGGGACCGAAGGCGAGACCGTCGCCGCACTGTTCGGCCCCCTCGGCCGGCATATCTGGCTCGGTGGCCTGCTCGCCAGCTCAGTGCTGGCGCTGTTCGGGATCGCCTTGGGCACTTACACAGGGCTGATGCTGGAACGCGCCGCGCTGTTCGCGCTGGCGGAACTGTTCAGCTGCGTGGGATCGCCTTTGTCGGGTTCGCGGCGCGGGTGGACGCGCTGCACCTGCTGTATGTCGCCCCGCTGGTGCTGGGTGCCGCTCTGGTGACGCTGTCGCGCGCCAAACAGATCCGCCGCGACCTCACCAGGATGCGCGACCATATGACCACCCCACAAGCGGCACCGGAGGCCACGTCGTGAGCACGGTGAGCTTGATCATCAGCTGGATCGTGGGCGCAGCCGGGGGTAGCGCCGCCCTGGTCGCCCTGCTCAAAATCGGCCCGGAACGTCGAAAGATCAGCGCGGACGTCACTCAGGCCGGCGCCAACGCCACGAAAGTCCTCACCGAAACCGCGCTGGCGGTGCTGCAACCGTCGGTAGACCAGATCGAGTTCCTGCGTACCGAGCTGGCCGTTGCCCGTTCGGAGATCACTGAGCTGCGGAACGAGCTTGCCGCGATGCGCCGCGGCATGGCCACCAGATAGGGGCCGATAAAAGCGTTAGCAATGCGCCGTTGAATGGAACGCTAAAGCGAGAATAAGCGATAGTAATAGTAAATACCATTACTCGATTTAGCAAAGGACACGGCCAGTTGATTGCCTCCGTATATGGATGAAATAGGGAATAGCTTGCTGTAGGCGTAGGCGTGGCGCCGGCAGTGCCAGCACTCCAGTGGGTGAGCGAAGCGCACCCCCGTCACCACCACGGTGGCCGTTCCTCGCTTGAGCAGGTTACCGTTAATCTGACCACACGATCTGTTGCTGCAATGGATCGAATTACTCATCTGACATCGGGAGCCGAAGCGCCGTCTCGTCGACCTGGCGCAGCCCGATCACGCCGTCGCCCGAGGGCAATATGCCAACGATACCGGCGCGTGCTGATCAACCTTGCTCCCGGGCGACGGCGCGATA
>JALZCO010000084.1 GCA_030863015.1 Actinomycetota bacterium | reverse complement strand
GTGGGGGCCGGCGCCGTCGCCGGCAAAAACGTAATCGGTCGAGATCTGCACCAGATGCGCGTGATGGGCGGCGCAGGCCCGAGCCAGATGTGCCGGGCCCTGCGCGTTGACCGCATGCGCCCGTTGGGCGCCCTCGGATTCCGCGGCGTCCACCGCGGTGTACGCGGCCGCGTTGATCACCACCAGCCGGCTGCGGCGGCCAACCGACGACGCTGACGCCACCACCTCGGACACCGCCACGGGATCGGTGACATCGAGCGCAGCCGAACCCGGGGCACGAACCCGGGTGATCCCGGCACGGGCGGCCGCGGCCACCAGATCCCGGCCGAGCTGGCCTGCACCACCGGTTATCAGGAGCAATAGGCTCATCCTGGGACTGCGATGGACGACTTCAGCGGCTCCCACCAGTCCCGGTGCTCGGCATACCACCGCACCGTGTCGGCCAGCCCTTGCCTGAAGTCCACTGCGGGGCGGTAACCGAGCTCGGTTCGGATTTTCGTCCAGTCCACCGAGTAACGGCGGTCATGAGCCTTGCGGTCGCTTACCGGCCGGACGCTGGACCAATCCGCACCAGTCGCCTCCAGCAGCAAGTCGGTGAGCTCGGTGTTGGTCAGTTCAGTGCCCCCACCGATGTTGTAGATCTCACCGGCTCGACCGCGCTCGAGCACCAGAGCGATGCCATGGCAGTGGTCGTCGACATGCAACCAGTCCCGCACGTGAAGTCCATCACCGTACAACGGCACTGGCAACCCGTCGAGCAAGTTCGTGACGAACAACGGGATGACCTTCTCCGGGTACTGGTAGGGCCCGTAGTTGTTGGAGCAGCGGGTGGTCCGCACATCCATACCGTGGGTGTGGGCGTAGGCGCGGGCGAGCAGGTCGGCACCCGCCTTGGAAGCCGAATATGGTGAGTTGGGTTCCAGCAGGTGGTCCTCGGTCCAGGAGCCTGACTCGATTGAGCCGTACACCTCGTCGGTGGAAACGTGCACAAACGTCGATACGCCGGCCTCCAGCGCGGCCTGCAGCACGGTGTGCGTGCCTACCACGTTGGTCACCACGAACGGGGCAGCACCGAAGATCGAGCGGTCCACATGTGACTCGGCGGCGAAGTGCACCACCGCGTCGACACCGATCATCAGGTCGGTCACCAACAGTGCGTCGGTGATGTCGCCCTTGACGAAATGCAGCGCCGGATCGATCTCGACCGGCGCCAGGTTCTCCGCGTTGCCTGCATAGGTCAGCTTGTCCAGGACCACCACCTCGGCGCCGGCCAACGAAGGTTCCACCCCGCGCAGCACCCGGCGCACGAACGTGGACCCGATGAATCCAGCACCGCCGGTAACCAGAAGCCGCATTGGTTCACTCCCTCAGCCTGGCTGGCAGTCAGACAGCGGCGATGCGAGTGTGCCATGGCAACCCGAGTAGGCGTTCACACGTCTGCACTAGGCAAGCGGATAGCCTGGCCTTGCCGCCGCACCAGCCGCAGGACGCAGGAGGGGGATGCGTGGAAGACAGGCCACCCCGGCCGGGGAGTTCCGCCAGGCAACCCGGACGGTCGGGTCGGCGGCGCGGATCAGATGATGATCTGCAGCTCCGGAAACAAGCCCTGAGACAATCCCCGAGAGCGCCTCAACCCCCGACCATGTCGTCGCCGCGAGCGCGTGGCGAGATACCAGCCTCCCGGCGGCGCCCGAAGTATGCGTTTCGCGGCGCCAAGATGGCGCTCGCGATGGCCTCCGCCCTGGTGCTGGGCCTCACCGGGTACGGGTGGTCGACCTTCCAGAGCCTGCAGAAAGGCTTGAGCACCACGGATGTGATCGGCTTCAGCGCATCGGACGCCGCCATCGACATCCTGCTAGTGGGCATGGACAGCCGCACCGACGCGCAGGATAACCCACTGCCCGCCGACGTACTGTCCAGGCTGCGTGCCGGCAACAACGAGGGTGAGCTCACCGACACCATGATCCTGGTGCGGATTCCCAGCGACGGCATGCATGCGGTAGCGATCTCGCTGCCACGGGATCTGTACGTGCAGCTGCCCGAGGGGTACGGCAAGCACAAACTCAATTCCGCGTTCACCCGGGCCAAGAGCGCCACCGCAGCGCACCTCGTCGAGGAAGGCGCCGATCCGGCCACGGTTCGCAGCGAGTCCATCGCCGCCGGTCGAGAGCTGTTGCTGGAGACCGTGGAGAATCTCACCGGAGTCGGCATCGACCACTACGCGGAGATCAACCTGCTGGGCTTCTCACTGCTCACCGAGGCCGTCGGCGGAGTAGAGGTATGCCTGCGGGAACCAGCCAATGACAACTTCTCGGGCGCGAACTTCCCTGCCGGCCCGCAGGTGATCTCGGGGCCGGACGCGCTGGCGTTCGTCCGGCAACGGCATGGGCTGCCCGGCGGCGACCTGGACCGCATCCGGCGCCAGCAGGCGTACCTCGCCGCGCTGGCCGACAAGGTGCTCTCGGCTGGGACGTTGGCCAGTCCGGCTCGGATCCGCCAGCTGATCGACGCAACTCAGCAATCGCTGGTGCTCGACGAGGACCTCGACCTGCTCGACTTCGCCGCCCGGATGCAAGGTCTGGCCGCCGGCGACGTGATGTTCAAGACCGTTCCGGTGTTGGGCGATGGTGCCAGCGAGTCCGACGGCGCGGTGCTCAAGGTCGATCCGGAGGCCGTGCAGGCCTTCGTCGCCCAGGCCATCGACATCCATCCCGCGCCGGATCTCACACCCGGCTCGCCAGCCCGAGCGGCGGTCACCGTCGACGTGCTCAACGCCTCGGGCGCGACCGGGCTCGCCAATTCGGTCTCCGAGCAACTGGCAAAGCAAGGGTTCCGCCAAGGCGCGATCGGCAACACTCCCGCCCGAGCTACCAGCGTGGTGCGCTACCCGGCCGGCGAGCACGATGTCGGCGCCGCGGTGGCCGACACGCTTGGCGGCCTGCCGGTTGAGGAAGGCTCCAACCTGACACCCGGGACCGTGCAGGTGTACCTCGGCCGTGACTACGCCAGCCCGGACCAACCGCGGATTGGTGGCGCTTCCTTCCTGCCTGCGGGCGGGGCTACGGCCAGCAACGCCCTGCGTCCGGTGGCTTATACCGCCCTATCCCCGCTTGCAGCTGCCGCACCGAGACCGCCGATGGCAGGCAGGGATGTGCCATGCGTCTCCTGACCCGGCCTTGCTGAGGGGCCGATGACCATCACCGACGAGCTGCTCGGTCCACTGCTGCGCAGCGACCCCGCGCGACCACGGATCACTCACTATGACGATGCCGCCGGCAGCCGGATCGAGCTGTCCGGCGCCACGCTGGCCAACTGGGCGGCCAAGACCGCGAACTGGTTGCGCGACGAGCTGGACGTCCAGCCCGGGGATACGGTCGCAGTGTTGCTGCCGCCGCACTGGCAGACCGCCGGGGTGCTGCTGGGCGCCTGGTGGTGCGGCGCAACGGTGACTACATCGCCTGCCGGCTCGCAGGTCGCCCTGTGCGGATTGGACCGGATCGCCTCCGCAGCGGGTGCCGATGAGATCGCAGCGCTCGGGCTGGATGCCCTGGGCATGGGCATCCCGGTGCTGCCGCCCGGGGTTCGCGACTATGCCACTGAGGTTCGGGTGCATGGCGACACCTTCGCGCCCGGCGCGCCCAGCCCTGACGCCGGCGAGGTTGTGGCCGCGGCCCGAGCCCGCGCCGCCGAGCTGGGTCTGGCCGCCGGTGACCGCTTGCTGTGTACGACGGGCTGGGACGGGGCCGTGCCGGGGGAAGTGTTGCTTGCCGTGCTCGCCGTCGACGCGTCACTGGTGCAGTGCACCGGCGCGGATCCTGCCGCGCTGGCGGACCGCTGCGCCGCCGAGGGGATTACCACCACCCTCACCTAAGCACCCCCGTTTCCGCATTCAGCGGGCTCAGCGGGGTTATTCGCACCTCGTTGACCCCGCTGAGCCCGCTGAATGCGAG
>JALZCO010000075.1 GCA_030863015.1 Actinomycetota bacterium | reverse complement strand
GTTGAGACGCATATTTGTCGAGGTCATAGGACGGGCAGCCAGCTCCGCCGTAGCCAAGGTAGTTGCCGTTGGAGTCCCGCCGCCCGCCGGTCATCACGGCGCCGAGGCCGTGGTGCGTGATCATGCTGCGAATCCCCGCAGTGATGTTTGCCACCGGATCAGTGATAGGGCTGTCGGCCAGGCTAGGCAGCACGCACGCTTTGAAGGTGCTGGGGATGGTCTGCATGAGGCCCTGCGAAGGGATGCCCGCTTTGGCGTTGCTGTCCCAGTTGTTGATCGCGTTGGGGTTGCCGCCAGATTCATGCATTATGATCGTCTTGACGCCCTTCGCCAAGGCTTGGGGCAGACCCATCAGCCCGAGAGCTTTGGCGATCCAGCCGTCCAGGCTGTGGCTATTGCCGGCTTTGTACGGTGCACCCAGGCGATTTTTGATTGCTTCCTGGCGGGCCGCTTGTTCAGCCTTCTCGACGGCGCGACGCAACGCCTGGACTCCGACGGCGGGATCGCTAGCGGGCCTGAGTTGCACGATCTCGGGTTCCAGGGACGGACTTTTCACTGCGGCGGGCGCAACCTCAGCGATGGTCTCGGACCCAGCCGCTGTGTTGGCCTGCAGCGAGTTACCGGCGACCGCCAACGCGCCTGCGGCAACGGCTGCCGTGACAGCCCGGCAGCGCAGCGCTGGGCCTGGCCGTGGTACGCGGTGTGCACCGCGGGACCCGGGGACGAGGCCGGGCGTAGGGGTGGAGGCAAGCGTGGAGGCGATCTCAGGATGCCGCCGACGACCGCGGGGAGAGCGGTGACTCGCCAACTGTGGGTCCCTTTCGAGCCGAGACCTGCTTGCGGGCCGGACAGCGGCCGTCCCAGCTCGGAGGCTGCGGGTAACGGCACCGGCTTGCAACCAGATCGTGATCTACGACCGGCGGAAAGGTAACGGTAAGGCCACAGCTGCGGCAAACCCCGCAAACGCGCAGGCGTGTCGCGTGCGCCGGGTGCCGCAGCTAGCGCGACGAACGGTCGACGCTGACAGGCTCAGCGGTGCTGGTGTCGGACCGGCCAGCGACGAGCGGTGAGTGGCCGCAGCGTGACCGTCCTCGCCATCGGCGATCGCGTGGGGCACTCACCACCACAAGTGGTCGGGCTTTGGAGGTGGTTCGTTTCTGCGGTAGTTCTGGCGCGCGTACCAGGTACGTTTCATGTCCAACCGAGCTCGACGGATCTCGGTGTACAGTCGGCCAACATAGAAACCGACAATCAGAACGATGATGACGATTAAGGGGACCAGTTCGACACCCATGGCTATCACCCTCTGTCTGAACTCGTTCCCCGCTAAGGTTCGTTGTCACCTTTGAGGGAAGGACGCCCATCCGCCAGCTGGGTGCAATCACAAAGTGACAGTAATCGGCAATGACCGCGGACCTCCACTCGATCGAGTGCAATCGATGATGGGGACATATCGGATGTCGCCATGTTGCCTCGGCTCCCACGCTGTTCGGCGGAGCGCCCGAAGGGTTTAGAGTGGGGCGGACACGTTGCCGGTGTCGCGGCCGGGCCGGACCGCGCCGCGCCGATACACCAGCACCGCCCACAGCACCAGCGGGATCTGTAGCGGCAACCGCCCGTAGGCCAGTGCACGCATCCAGGTCGACCGGCCCGACCAGTCGATCGCCATCTTCATGTTGGCCGGGAACACCGCGACGAACAGCAACGCGGCGAGCAGCGCACCGAGCCGCCGGGTGCGGGGCGCCGCGAGCAGTGCAGCGCTCGCCAGCTCGGTCGCCCCGGAGAGGTGGGTCCAGGTGCGGGCGGAGCCGGGCAGTTGCTCGGGAACGATTGCGTCGAACGACCCGGGCACCACGAAGTGCAGTATCCCGGTGCTGGCAAGCAGGACGGCCAGCCCAGCAGCTGCGGTGGGCCGTCGGATGCGCATGGAGGAGATCCTCCCACGTCCAACCAGCGGATCACCGAGTTTGACGAGCACCGAAGTGCTGCCTATGCCGTTGCCGTCAGCCGGGCTCGGCCGGGGTGACCTTGCGCACGTAGAGCAGGATGTCGTCCTTCTCCACCGCGTTGACCTCGGGAGCGTCCACACGATACAGCCGGCCACCCCGGACCACCCCGAGCACGATGTCGGGCAAGTGCCGGGGCGGGCCGCCGACTTCGTCGATCTTCACTGGTCGTTCGGCGATGGCCAGCCCGGCCTCCGGGGTGAGCAGGTCCTCGACCAGGTCGACCACCGCAGGCGTCTTGGTGGACAGGCCGAGCAGTCGGCCCGCGGTTTCGGAGGACACCACAACCGAGTTGGCGCCGGACTGTCGCAGCAAGTGCACGTTCTCCCGCTCGCGCACCGCTGCCACGATATGTGCCTTCGGCGCCATCTCTCGCGCGGTGAGCGCGATCAGCACTGCGGCGTCGTCTCGGTTGG
>JALZCO010000038.1 GCA_030863015.1 Actinomycetota bacterium | reverse complement strand
CTCAGGACTGCCATCCGTTGCCGTATCAGCTCCGCTCGGGCTAATGATGTTCCCGGGTACTGGCGGTCTGTGCGGTCCGACGGCGGCACGCGGTCGTCGGCGGTGGTCATCACCGCATCATCTCCTCAGAGAAATAGAGGCTCCGATAGGAGCTTACTATGACGTAATGATCGACGAGTCCACCGAGACGACTCCACCTAGCCTGACTGCTGCGCGGACCTCGCGCTCACATTGGTCAAAACGCGATCCCAGTCCAGCCGGCTTGCGCGATCGCAGCCTCGTCGGCGACTCGCTGGACATCCTCCGCCCACTATTTCGGCTTCCGTGAACTCGAAGTTGGAAGCTCACACATCGGCGCTGAACGCACTGTCCAACGCCGAGGTCTACGCGATGATCGATCCCTTGGTGACGTCAGACACGCGCTGAACCGGGCCGATCCGGCCGGTTGCAAGAGCTGTACCAAGCCTTTCAGTCGAGATGACCTACAACCCTGACATCAGAACCGTTAACGTGATGATACAGCATGCCCGTAGGGGCAGTGAACGAGTCCGAAGGGGGACTTGCTCACTAACGCCGTTGTCAGGTTGGAGGGCTTGACAGGGCCTCGGTGGCTCCCGGAGTTGTTGCGGCCGTCAGGCAGCGATCGAACACAAGTGTGATCGAACTGATGGTCGATGTGTATTAGGGATGGTTGTGGCCTTGTTAGCTGGCTGGCAGTGATCTTCGGCGCTATGGCGTGGCGCCCGGCCCATAGGATATGCACTACCCGATGTAGAAACTTGATGATCTATAAATGCGGATTGAAGTCCCGCAACTGCCCGGCGAGGAGATCAGCCATGAAGTGCTTAAGGTGTTCCACACGCACAGTCACAGCTTCGCAGGTAGGCCGTGGGTAGCGCCCGTGGACGAGTGCGCTGCGCATCTTGTAGCAGCGGGTAAAAAATGTTGTTGCGCTTTCTGATTCACCAGGTCGATCACCCATATACGTCCGGTTGCCAAGGGATTTCGAAATCTGACGACCTAACTGACTAATCGACTGATACTTGAGCCTGCGAAGTGTTCCCAGGAGTGACCTTTGCTCTTCGTCTGGCAGCTCGGCTTTTCTTGCTATCGCGACGAGGCGCTCGAGGTGCTCCAGCACTAACTCTTGGTGTTTCACCTCAGGGAGTAGAGCCTCCACCGCCATCATCAATGTGACGAAGCGGGCATCAACGTTGGCCTCGTTGAAGGAGGCGCTGAAGAGGTCGTAGGCGAGCTGCTGTTGCGGCGTCATCGTCGCGCTCATCACCGCTGCTGTTCGAAGTGCTCGCAACACAGCCGGGCCTGATTTGCTGACCGAGGCCGTAGCTGGGCCGACGCCGACGAACTTGGGCGGAGGGTCGCATTCGAACACCGTCAGGCCGTGGAGGCCCGCATCAATCCACATTACGTTTGGTGTACGGTCGCCAAAGTCTGCGCCTATCGCCATGCATGCGAACGCCGTCTGCACCCTGGCCATCCAGCGTTGCCCTGCCTCAAGCGCAGCAGGCTCCGCGTCGTAAGACGAGCCCTCAATCACGAGCTGGCGAGCGTTACCAAGGGTGTTGCCATGGGCTGGCCGCAGTACGACATCCTCACCATGATCATCCTTCGTGGCGAGGATCCATTGCGGCTCTTGGGATGCGAGGCCGACGGTTGCTCCGAGGATGCAGCGGATGTGAAAACAAAAGGTCATCAGGATGCTCTCCTAGATCAAATTTCTGAGGGATCGCCGAGCGTTTTCCCTGACGTCCGGTAAGCCACTTTCGGCGTACCGCCACATTCATAATCGGAGCGCGCTAGGTCCTCCGTCGTTAAGCACGAACTTCACGCCACCTGCCTGCTACTTCCGCTTCCCCTGGCCCGCCGTGGTCGTACACATGCACCAGGAAGCGCAGCCGCATCCAGTAACGGATCAAGCTCATCAGCGAGCGGACGAGGACTCTTAGCGCCGTCGCGCCGCCGCTTGCTGACAGCAACCACACCCACGACGACATCGCGTACCACCTCGCCGTCTCGATCGATAGAGCACGGCAGACAGAGCTCGCCAATCGGCCAATCTAAACCCGCACGGTACGGGAGCTAGCGGGCTCCGTTGCGTCCGGTGACGGGAGCGGCGGTTGTCATGTTTGGTGCATGAGAGCCGCTCGCTGCCTCGTTCTGTCCGTCAAGGTGGTGACCCTGTGGGGTTCCAGAAGTCGGCCTGTGCCGCTGACCTGGATGATCGGTTTGTCCGACTGGTAGGGCATGATCGTTGACCGTGTCGTTGCGTCTCCTCTACTTGATGTTCCTGCGGCTGCTGAATCTGCTGTTATTGCTCGGCCGCTCGTCGGCGTCCAAGGACATCGAACTCCTGGTATTGCGGCATGAGGTAGCCGTGCTGCGCAGAGCCAACCCGACACCGCATCTGGACTGGGCGGATCGAGCGGTGTTCGCTGAAGATTGCCGCCGATGCTGCGGGGGCATCGCTTGGTCACGTCGGGCACGATCCTGCGCTGGCATCGACGCCTGGTCGCCAAGAAGTGGACATATCCCCATCGCATCGGGCGACCACCCGTGTACCGTGCCAAACTCGTCACCCTGGTGGTGAGCTGGCGTTTCATTGCCTTCCCGCGATCATGGCATGATCGCTGGCCGTGCTGTTTCGACTGCTGTATCTGATCTGTGTCACGGTGTTCGGCTGGCTCGGGTTACTCGCCCGCAGCACTGCTGCCAAGGACATCGAAATCCTGGTCCTGCGTCACGAACTCACGGTGCTGCGCCGTCAGGTCAAACCTCGTCTCTGCTGGTCGGATCGGGCAATCCTGTCCGCCCTGACCCGACTGCTCCCCCGTCGGCTGCGTCTGCACCGCATTGTTACCCCAGCGATGCTGCTAGCCTGGCACCGCCGCCTGATCACTACGAAGTGGACCTACCCGAACCGGCCCGGTCGGCCCACCTATCAGTGACGAGGTTCGTGACCTTGTGTTGCGCCTGGCGCAGGAGAACCCTTCCTGGGGACACCGACGCATCCAAGGCGAACTTGTCGGACTCGGACACCGCTTG
Organism: Actinomycetota bacterium; assembly: GCA_030863015.1. Classification (GTDB taxonomy): domain Bacteria; phylum Actinomycetota; class Actinomycetes; order Mycobacteriales; family Pseudonocardiaceae. Next base: position 4,392 of record JALZCO010000038.1, on the reverse strand, counting down.
GGCACGGGCACCATTCGCCGGATCCTCGCCGCAGCCGGTATAAATCCGGCACCGCCGAGTAGACACCGGGTGGCGGACCTTCCTACACGCTCAGGCCGCCGGACTGCTAGCCACCGACTTCTTCACCCTCGACACCGTCACGCTGCGCCGCCTCTATGTTCTGTTCGTCATGGAAGTACGCACCCGCCGGGTCCACCTCCTCGGGGTGAGCGCTCATCCCACCGCGGCTTGGACCACCCAGGTCGCCCGCAACCTGCTGATGGACCTCGGCGAGCGGATTACCTCCTTCTGCTTCCTGATCCGCGACCGGGACACGAAGTTCACGGCCGCATTCGATGCCGTCTTCGCCTCCGAAAGCATCGACGTGGTCAAGATCCCTCCCCGGGCTCCACGAGCGAACTGTTATGCCGAACGGTTCGTTCGTTCCGTGCGCGCGGAGTGCACCGACAGGGTTGCTGATCTACCACGAACGACACGCCCGCACCGTCCTCGATCAGTACGAGCGCCATTTCAATCACCACCGCCCGCACCAGAGCCTCAGCCAACACCTGCCCCACTACGACCCTGTCACCCTGATCCCGTTCAATGCCCCGATCCGGCGTCGTCGAGTCCTCGGTGGCGTGATCAACGAGTACACACGAGCTGCCTGAACCGGCCAACAAAATCCCAGCTCAACGGCCGCGCGTCTAGTTTTGGCACGGTACAGGCTACCGCCGTCATCACATCAAACCTGTCGCGGAGAGGATGTGCAACCGAGGACAATCGCGACTGTTGCACGAGGCATCGATGCGGGCCCGCGGGTGAGGACTGTGATGAGTGAAGCGCGCGGCGACCACGTCGTGGATGTGATCGTGATTGGTGCCGGGCCCGTCGGCCTGTGGTTGGCTGCCGAGCTGCGCCGTGCCGCGGTTGACGTGCTTGTGCTGGAGGAGCTGATGGAGCCGGCGCCACACACCAAGGCGCTGACGATCCTTCCCCGCAGCCTGGAGTTGTTCGCCATGCGCGGTCTCGTGGAACGTTGGCTGGCGGTGGGGCGGCAGTTGCCCACCTACCATTTTGCGTTGCTGGAGAACCGGCTGGATTTCACCATATTGGACACGCCGTTCCCCTTTGTGCTGTTCCTGCCCCAGCCGAAGACCGAGGCGTTGCTGCGGGAACACGTGGGCGAGCTCGGCGCACCGGTGCTAACTGGGCACGTAGTGTGCGCGGTTCGGCAGCAGGACGAGCTGGTCGTCGTCGACGCCGAAACGCCGGACGGGAGCGCCACGTTCTCGGCGCGCTGGGCAGTCGGCTGTGACGGGCCATCGAGTGTGGTGCGGAAGTCAGCCAAAATCGGCTTCCTCGGCACCCCGTCCACGATGCGGATGGCCGTTGGTGACGTACGGCTGGCTGACCCGCCCGCCGTGCCGTCGCTGACCCTCAACCGAGACAACGGAGCGCTGTTCCTCGCCGCGCTCGGCGACGGGCGGTACCGGATCTCGCCGCTGGACCACGCCACGATCTTCCAGGCGGATGACGACACGCTCACCCTCAAGGAACTGCGGGAGAGCACGATCCGGGTCGCGGGCACCGACTTCGGCATGTACGACCCGAGTCATCTGAGCAAGTTCGGCAACGCCACGCTGCAGGCGGAGACATACCGCTGCGACCGGGTGCTGCTGGCCGGGGACGCCGCGCACATCCACGCGCCGCTCGGCGGCCAGGGGATGAACCTCGGCCTTGCCGATGCCGGCAACCTGGCGAGGAAGCTCGCCGCGGTGATCCACGGCTGGGCCTCACCGAAGCTGCTGGACAGCTATCACGCCGAGCGCCATCCGATCGGGCAGCGGGTCGTCGAGGACACCAGGGTACAGACCACCTTGGTGACGGCGACCACCCCGGACGGCAAGGCGCTGCGGGCCCGGTTCAACGAGATACTCGCTGACCATCCCTCCCTCAACCGGGAACTTGCCGAACGGCTTTCCGGCGTGGACCTGGCGTACCCACCGTTAGCGGATGGGAACCCGTTGGTGGGGCGCCGAATGCCTGACCTCGTCCTCGTCGACGCGCCGGTATCGAGCGTGTTCGGCTTGCTGCGCCAAGTGCGGTTCGTGCTGCTGGATTTGACCGGTGGCCAGCTGGCGGAGCGGTTCACCGGGTTCGGCCCGGCGATCGACGTCGCATGTGCCTCTGCAATGGACACAGCCGACCGTCCAGAGTGGCAGGGCGTCGATGCCGTGCTGCTGCGGCCCGACGGGCATATCGGCTGGATCGGGCCGGACGACTCGACAGAATCCGAAGCTAGCCTCCTGCGGGCGCTTACCGGTTGGCTCGACGCGCTGCCCATGCTGTCGGCGGCTCCAAAAGAAAGCCTTTAACCGGACACGACGTTCGCTCCTCGGCAAAAGAGGACGACATCACTGTCACGTCCGCCCGGAACGCCGAGGCGAGATACGGGCGTTGCGGGGAGTGCATCACGACTGACCCAGATATGGCTCTTGCCCGGTCTTCCGCGAGATATTGCGTTATTCTCATGGCACAAGTCCGCCCAAGGCGCCGCCCCTGCGCGGAGGTGAGGCCGGCGGAATAGCCTGCTGCTATGAGCAGGGACCAGCCCACGGAGGAAGGTGAGGTTGGCCCCGGCAGCTACCGACCGCTGATGTCGGCGGAGCGCGCTGAGCGCATTCGGCGTTGGCACACCAGCGCCTACCGCGAGCTCAGCGCCGGTGCCGGTGGTGACCAGATGTTTTCCTACCTCGGTCGGACACTGGTGGTGCCGCCCCAGGTGATGCCAATTGGACCAATGTCTCACCTACTGGGCGAGGCAGTGCTTAGTGAGGTCACCGAGGCCGATCGGGTACTGGACATGGGGACCGGCAGCGGCGTCAATGCCATCCTCGCCGCCTCCCGATCGGTGGAGGTCGTGGCCGTGGACATCAATCCCCACGCGCTGGCAGCCGCTCGAGACAACGCCGTGGGCAACGGTGTCGCTGACCGCATCGAGGTATGCCACAGTGACGTGTTCAGGAACGTCGACGGCGCGTTTGATTTGATCATCTTTGATCCGCCGTTTCGCTGGTTCGCCCCTCGCGATCTACTGGAAGCGGCCACCACCGACGAAAACTACCGTGCCATGACCAGGTTTTTTCGTCAGTCCCGGCGGCACCTGACCGACCGCGGCAGAATGCTGATCTTTTCGGTAGCTCCGGAGACTTGGCCTACCTCCAGCAACTCAGCGACCACGAGGGTTTCCAGCGTGAGGTGCTGGCCCAGCACAGTTTGGCCAAGGGCGGATGGCAGGTCGACTACTTCACCTTCCGCCTCACCATCTAACCAGGATCGACACCTGATCACTTCGCTGCCGAACTAGAGTGGTGGACAGCCAAAGGATCGTTGCTCGTCGGGGGGCAAACTCAGAGCATGTGACTGTGTCCGGCAAACAGATCAGGCTGGTCTGGCAGGAGGGCCAGGTCGCGGGGATTGACTTTGGTGGCCAAGGTCGAGACGTCCTGCTGGTGCATGGAAGCGGCCATAACAGTGCGGCATGGACCGCGGTCGCCGCTGACCTCATCAAGCACTGTCACCCGATGGCAATCGATCTGCGGGGTCACGGTCAAACGACGACGGACTCGACCAACGCCGAGCAGTACTGGCGTGACCTGGAGCCCATCTGCGATCAACTCAACCTCACCCGCCCCTTGGTCGTCGGCCATTCCACCGGGGGTTACGCCGTCACCGCGGCGACCGCTGCAGGGCTAATCGATGCATCCGGCATCCGCGTCATCGACGGCTTCGTGCTCGATACCCGCGAGGTCGCTGCCGCTGGACTGGACCGCGCCCGCAGTGCTGCGGCCATGGACCCGCTGTGGACTGCCTTCCGGTACGGATGGAGGGCCGACGACCACCACAAGCAACAGTTCATCGACCGAGTCGTCAGGGAAGCCGGTACCGACTGGCTAAACTCCGGAGCTGATCCACAGCACGTCCGCGAGGTCACCACGCGTAGTTTCCTGCGTGTCGGCCAGCACTGGCTTCGGTGCCCAACCCTGGAAGAAATCGACGTCGTTGCCCAGCCAAACTGCGCTGGTGCCATCTATCCCAGTGTGGATATCTACGGACGCATCGATCGACCGCTATCGCTGGTCTTGGCCTCCGATGGCTTCTACGCCCAGCGTCACTTCGAGCTCGACGCTCTTATCCAGGCACGCCCCAAGCGAACGCTGGTGCAGGTGCAGTCAAACCACAACGTCCCGATGACCCACCCGCAACAGACCGCAAACACCGTCTGGAGTGTTCCCGATTTTATTGACACCGGTTTAGGCTGCCAGATCGGTTAGTTTTCTGTATCCTAGTTCGTATTCCAGTGGTGTCAAGTAGTTGAGGGTGGAGTGTCGTCGCCGACGGTTGTAGTAG
>JALZCO010000026.1 GCA_030863015.1 Actinomycetota bacterium | reverse complement strand
CCTTGCGGTCGTCGCGCAGGGAGTTGATGAAGTCGTTGGTGAACTCCTCGGTGGAGACGTACCGCACCCGCATGCCGGGGAACAGCCGTTGCGCGTAATGCCCCACGGCGTGCAGCAGGTGCGTCTTGCCCAACCCCGACTCGCCCCAGACGAACAGCGGGTTATAGGCCCGCGCCGGCGCCTCGGCCACCGCCACCGCAGCTGCGTGCGCGAACCGGTTGGACGCGCCGATGACAAAGGTGTCGAAGGTATACTTCTCGTTGAGCTTGGTCTGAGAACTCGACCGTCGGGTCGGTGCCATGGCTGGCGGACCTGCTGCACCGGTCATGCTGGGCCAGATCTCGTGCACGGTGGCCAACGCCGCGTCCTCCTCGCTCTGCTCACCGGAGTCGGTTCGCTGCCCGGCGGAATCCACTTGTGCGGCCACCGGATCGGGGCTACCGGACACAACGGCGCGGTGGTCACCGGCGGGTGGCCGGTTGGTGCCGTCGGCTGCCCAGGCTGCCAGCGGCAACTCCGCTGGCACCGGCAGTGGATGGTCGACCTTGACCGCCAGGGAGACCTGCCGACCCAGGTGCCGGGACAGGGCCGCACTGATCGGCTGGCGGAGCACCCGCTCGATGGCGTCCTTGGCGAAGTCGCTGGGCGCGGCTAGCAGTGCCGTTCCATCCAGCATGCCGATCGGTCGGGTGACCCGCATCCACGCGCGCTGCTGCGGCGACAGCGTGCCGGTGGAGAGCTCTCGGACGACCTCGTTCCACACCTGGCCGAGGTCGGTTTGCCGCTCTGACACCGCGCTGACTCCCCTTCGGCCGGTGGTGGACTCTCAGGTTGTGGACTTCAGGACCGCCGTGCGTCCACAAGGTTGTCCACAGCTGTGCATGAACGGTTAGCAGCAGCGATCGGCGCACTCCCCAAATCCCCGACGTGTCAACCCGTGGGCCGTCCTCCGCCTGTCTTCCGGCGCCGCAGGAGCAGGCACGTTGAACAACGGCTGCCTCTGGCACAACAACCCCGGGATAGCAAGCATCACCGAAGTAACGGCGTGTCGGCCCCGCAGTGACGCGAGACGCTTGTTTTGACGGCGCCCGTCTCGGCCGCCTAGGCTCGCGAGGTCTCCCGCCCACCGGCGGGTACTCTTGTGTGCTCTTGCCACGACCCGTTCGGCTTGCGCGCCGTGTGGGACCCGCTCGAAGGAGTGCCGCCGGTGCCGGCAGGGGATGACCGACCGACCGCAGTGCTCAACAGCTGCGACCGTGCACTGCGACCCCTGCACGAACGAGAACCGAGCAACGAGTACCGGGAGAACGACAGCCGTGACCAAGGGCAAGCGCACCTTCCAGCCGAACAACCGTCGCCGCGCGAGGACTCACGGGTTCCGGTTGCGCATGCGGACCCGTGCCGGGCGGGCGATCGTGGCTGCGCGGCGCCGCAAGGGCCGCAGCGAATTGTCGGCCTGAACTCTTCCGTCCCCGGAACCCTCCTCCGTTGTTGCCTGCTGCCGCCCGCCTGACCCGTCGCGACGACTTCGCGACGGCGGTGAAGCGGGGCCGTCGGGCGGCGTGCGACTCCGTCGTCGTGCATTTGGCCCGCTGCGGCGCCGGCGATGCGCCAGCGCGGGTGGGCTTTGTGGTCGGTCGGGCGGTAGGGGGTGCCGTGGTCCGGCATCGCGTGCAGCGCAGGCTGCGCCATCTGATGCGATGTCGGTTGGATGCACTACCCCGTGGAGCGCTGGTGGTGGTGCGAGCACTGCCGCCGTCGGCCGGCGCGAGCAGCGGGTCGCTGGATGATGACCTCGGCGCAGCGCTTCGACGACTGACCGTTTCGTCGTCGGTGACCGGCCCGGGCGGCCGGCGATGACCCCGATGACTCGCCGGACTTCAACGACTCAGCGGGCTGGCCCGATGGCTTGGGCGCTGGTGGTCCTGTTGCGGTTCTACCGCCGGTGGATCTCTCCAGTTCTACCTCCCACCTGCCGGTTCTCTCCAACATGCAGCGCGTACGCGGTCGAGGCACTGACCGTTCACGGCGCGCTGCGTGGATCCTGGCTGACCGTGCGGCGGCTACTGCGCTGCGCACCCTGGCACCCTGGAGGGATGGACCCGGTTCCCACACCGAGATCGCCCCGCTCCCCCGCCGAGAGTGAGTCGTCGTGCTGAACTTCATCTACTACCCGGTGTCGGCCAT
>JALZCO010000023.1 GCA_030863015.1 Actinomycetota bacterium | reverse complement strand
GGCCAGCATCGGTCTCTTGTCGGTGCGCTGCTCTGGTCCGCGGTTGAGCTGGGAAATCGTGACCACCGGGACTTCCAGCTCCTTGGCCAGCAGCTTCAGGTGCCGGGAGAATTCGCTGACCTCCTGTTGGCGGGACTCGACCTTCTTGCCTGAGGTCATCAGCTGCATGTAGTCCACGACGATAAGGCGCAGGTCATGGCGCTGCTTGAGCCGCCGGGCCTTCGCCCGGATCTCCATCATCGTCATGTTTGGCGAGTCATCAATGAAAAGCGGAGCCTCGCTGACTTCGCCCATCCGCCGGGCCAACCGGGTCCAGTCATCGTCACTCATCCGACCGGAGCGCATATCCGCCAATCGAATCCTGGCCTCGGCAGACAGCAGCCGCATCACGATCTCGGTGCGGCTCATCTCCAGAGAAAAGATTACGCTGGTCATGCCATGAGTAACCGAACAGGACCGGGCAAAATCGAGTCCCAGTGTCGAGTTGTGGGTGGGAATCATTGATTTCCCGGCCAGATAAAGGTGGTCGTTGTTGTCCACCTGAACGCAGCGGACAGGAACGGGTTGAACCGGTCGCACGTCGACGATGTAGCGTGCGCTTGATCTCGCACGTGAATACTGCCGACGTTCTTTGTGAACGAGCCGCTTACGCTCCAATCGGAAAACGTCGTCCTCTGTACTGAACGTGAGCGTGAAGGCCGTAGCCGACTTGCCGGTGCGCCCACGCACCTGCTTGGTGGAGATCCCGCACTGGTAACCCAGACTGACAACAAGCTCACGAACATTGTGTGCGAGCCGGTCAGAAGTGACGCAGAACTGCACCGATCCACCGGATGTAACCGTACCGTCAGTGTCGAGCAGACCGGCAAGCAGAGCTCGCCGCTGCGCGATCGAGGCCCGCAGATAGATCAAGGGAATGTGCTTATTTCCCAACAAATCAAGCGCACGCAACCTCGCCTGGACGGTCCCGTGGCGGTCACGGCACGATTGACACTGGACCCGATCGCACGAAGGACCGCCACCATCATCGCATGTCGGAGCAGGCACCGGCTCCGATATGAATCGTGCCCGCTCACCGCAGGAATATCCACGCGTTCGGACCTCGCTGGTCGGGGGCACGAAGACCGTTCCGCACACCACGCAGGAGCGTCCACCCACGGACTCGGGCCGCGGGAGCTGCAATGTATGACGCCTCTGCCCTCGCGGCTCGGCGTGCAAACCCTCAGCCTCGACTTGAACTGCGATTTCGGGATCGGCGCTGGTGAAGTTTGCGGCGTAGCTGGAACCATTACCGAGCCACACACCGAGGGAGTAGGGCGGGATGAGCAGGTCCCGGTCGGGAAGGTCGAGTGGCTGGCAATTGACCACTGAATGATTGGGCCGCCGAGCGGTTGTGCAGCATTGGAGCGTCGCTGCGATTTGTTCAGTGGTGCGCACCTCGGCAAATGTCCGCTGGTTGCGGTAGCGCTTGTAGCCGATCGTGGCCTGCTGCGCCGAGCGGCGTGAGGCGCGGGTCGCGGTCAACCACTGATGCTGACCATCGGCCACGATGATCGATCCGTCGGAGAATTCGATCTCGTAGCAGGGCCTGCCGCGTAGTACATTTGTTGCCGCCACCACTGTCGTGGGTCGGCCGTTCGCGTCCAACAACTGGTCGCCGACGGCAATGTCGCCCATTGTTGTCCAACCATTCGGCGTAGGCAGCGAAGTATCCAGTGCGAGCGCCTTTCCTATTCCGGGACGGGCCGCGATGATTACCATTTGCCCGGCATGCAAGCCGTTGGTCACCGCGTCGAGGTCTGCAAAGCCGGTCGGGACGCCGGCCGATGCGCCGCCGCGGGAGGCAATCGCGTCGATCTCGTCCATTGTGGGCTGTAGCAGCTCCTCGAGCGCGATGTAATCCTCGCTCATTCGCCGCTCGGTGACCTCGTAGACCGCAGCCTGAGCGCGGTCCACCACCTCGTCGACTGCAGCGCCGTCAGACCCGAGGTAGCCCAGCTGAACGATCCGGGTGCCAGCCTCCACCAGACGCCGCAACACCGCCTTACCGGCGACGATCTCGGCGTAGTACCCAGCATTGGCCGCGGTCGGCACCACCGAGATCAACGTGTGCAGGTAGGGCGCCCCACCCACCCGAAGCAGCTCACCGCGGCGTTCCAGCTCAGCGGAGACGGTGACCGCATCGGCCGGCTC
>JALZCO010000020.1 GCA_030863015.1 Actinomycetota bacterium | reverse complement strand
CATCAGGGGAAAACAGCACTGACGTCACCCAGCCGGGACTGATGAGGGGCTGGCCGAGGCGGCGGGGTTGCTCGCGGTCGGTCAGATCCCACAGGGTGATGCTCTGCTCGTCGCTGACAGTGGCCAGTGAGCGCCCGTCGGGGGAGAACGCCGCCACGCCGGCGAAGACGCTGAGGGGCTGACCAAGGCGGCGGGGTTGGTTGCCGTCGGTCAGATCCCACAGAATGGCGGTCCGGTCGCCGCTCGTGGTGGCCAAGGTGCGTCCATCAGGCGAAAACACCACTGACGTCACCCAGCCGGGACCGGTGAGGGCCTGGCCGAGGCGGCGGGGTTGGTTGCGGTCGGTCAGATCCCACAGGATGACGGAGCTGTCGCGGCTGCCCGTGGCCAGGGTGCGCCCGTCAGGGGAGAACGCCACCGAGTCGACAACGTCTGTGTGGCCGGTGAGAGGCAGGTCAAGCCGACGAGGCCGGCTGCGATCGCTCAGGTCCCACAGAATGACGGGGCTGGTGGCCAGGATGCGTCCGTCGGGGGAAAACGCCACCCCAGTAACCGGCTCGGCGTAGCCGGTGAGGGGCTGACCGATGCGTCGGGGTTCGTCCTGGTACCTGAGATCCGAGAGGATGACGGTCTTTTGGGCGGCAACCCCCAGTTGAAGACCACCACGGGGATCGAGGTCGCGGTGACGGTCGCCCTGAGCCACCATGTCGCGGGCGATGGCGGTGTGTTGAGTCGCAACGGCCTGGTTTCGCTGGCCCACGGCGACCACGGCGACCACGGCGGCTATTACCGAGGCGATCAACAGCACTGCCAGTGCGGTGACGCCCCTACGAGCCGGCCGCAAACGGCGGCGCTGCTGGCCGATGTGCTCACCCGCCAGCACGTCCAGGGGAACTCCGGGTACGGTCGCGGGGACCTCGGCCACCCACTCCCGCAACTGCGGGTTGGACTGGTGCACCTCGTCCACCTCGCTGCAGGCGTCGAGGCGACCGTGGCTGGCTCTGAGTTGGTCGGCCATTGCGCCTTTCCTGTCTCCACCGACAATCCGGGACAGGCCCCGATGTGACTCCGTCTGCCAAGTATCGGCAAACCACCTCCTATTGTTGCCCATTGACAGAGTTCTGTTGTCATCTTGGTGCTAACCGTTCGAGAAGGATGATGTCCCAACCGAAAGCGGCCACGATGCCGCCCGCGGGGGTGCCCGTGACGGCTTTGACGTTGCTGGGCAGGTCAATCCGATCGGTTGGAAGTCTTGTCCGGAGGTCCCAGATTCGCACCGTGTGATCCCAGCTTCCGGTGACGGCGATGGGGCGGCCGTCGAGCTGGGCGCAGGCCACTGCGGTCACCGGACCGGTGTGGCCGGTGAGTAGGCCGACGGGGATGCCGGTGGTGAGGTCCCAGATTCGCGCCGTGTGGTCCCAGCTTCCGGTGACGGCGATGGGGCAGCCGTCGAGCTGGGCGCAGGCCACCGCGGTGACCCGGCCGTTGTGGCCCGGGAACAGGCCAATGGGAGCACCGCTGGTGAGGTCCCAGATTCGTACTGTGTGGTCCCGGCCGCTGGTGACAGCGATCGGGCGGCCGTCCAGATGGGTGCAGGCCACCGCAGCCACGAGGTCGGTGTGCCCGGTGAGAGCGTCGCCGATAGGGGTGCCGGTGGCCAGGTCCCAGATTCGCACCGTGTGGTCCCGGCCGCTGGTGACGGCGATCGGGCGGCCGTCCAGATGGGTGCAGGCCACTGTGGTCACGGTGCTGGTGTGGCCGGTGAGAGGGTTGCCGATAGGGGTGCGGCTGGTGAGGTTCCAAATCCGCACCGTGTGGTCCCAGCTTCCGGTGACGGCGATGGGGCGGCCCTCGAGCTGGGCGCAGGCCACTGCGGTGACCGGGCCGGTGTGGCCGGTGAGCAAACCCATGGGGGTCCCGGCGGTGAGATCCCAGATTCGTACCGTGCGGTCCCGGCTGCTGGTGACGGCGATCGGGCGGCCGTTCAGCTGGGTGCAGGCCACCGCCTCGATGAAGCCCGTGTGGCCAGTGATTCGCTCGTCGATCGGGGCGCCGGTGGCCAGGTCCCAGATCCGTACCGGGTGCGCCCGGCCGCTGGTGACGGCGATCGGGCGGCCGTTCAGCTGGGTGCAGGCCACCGCCTCAATGAAGCCGGTGTGGCCAGTGAACGGCCCACCGATAGGGGTGCCGGTGGCCAGGTCCCAGACCCGCACGGTGTGGTCCCGGCCGCTCGTGACGGCGATCGGGTGGCCGTAAAGATGGGCGCAGGCCACCGCGGTGACCGGGGCGTTGTGAAAGGGAAGCAGGGTGACGAGGTTGCCGGTGGCGAGGTCCCAGACCTGGACCGTGAGATCTTCGCCGCCGGTGACGGCGATCGGGCGGCCGTTCAGATGGGTGCAGGCCACCGCGGTGACCGGGGCGGTGTGGGCAGTGAGCGCCCTGACGAGGGCGCCGGTGGCGAGGTCCCAAACCTGCACCGTGAGATCTCGGCTGCCGGTGACGGCGATCGGGCCGCCGTCGACCTGGGTGCAGGCTACCGCGGTCACCGTGTTGGTGTGGCCGGTGAGGGGGTCACCGATCGGGGCGTGGCTGGTGAGGTCCCAAACCCGCACCGTGCCATCGAAGCCACCGATGACGGTAATCGGACGACCGTCCAGCTGGGTGCAGGCCACCGCGGTTACCGGGGCGGTGTGGCCCATGAGCGGCTCGCCGATCGAAGTGCTGGTGGCCAGGTCCAGACCCGCACCGTCCCATCGACGCCACCGGTCACAGCGACTGCGCGACCGTCGAGGTGGGCACAGGCCACCGCGGTCACCGCCCCAGTGGCACCGGTGCGGGTGGCGTGAGATGTGTTGTTGACCCGGCTACCGGTCGCCCACCGTGGCTGCCATGGTGACTGGCGCGGCTCGGACAAGGAAATCAGCCCCTCGAGGAGCGTTGAGACGCCCTAGCAGGCGGCGTTGACCGCGAGTACGTCCCGGCGCTGATTGACCTTATCGGCGCTCCCCGATCATCGGTCACGGCGATCCGCCAATCCTTCATCCGAGTCCGCTTCGACCGCGCCACGCCTAATCAAGCCGAGGTAACCCATCGCTCACCACATACCCTATTTTTCATGTCGGCGCGGACGTCTCGTACACCTAGAAGCACGCCGCTCGGCCCCTCGTCAGTACCAGTCCGGCGGCTGTGCCGTCTCGGGTGACCTGTTAACGGCGTGAGCGCCAGCTTCGCCCTTATCATGGCGTCGTTGGTCGGGTACCACTGTTTTAGCTCACCGCCCGGGTCTTCTTCCAGCGGCCGCCCCAGCAGGCCCTGGTCCGACCACGGATCTGTCCACCAGACGAGCCACCCTTACTGCATATTCCGACTCAGACCCCATAAAGAGAAGGCACCCGGTTGCCCCTGCGCTCGCGGGAGTGACGCCACCGGTGGCGGCGATCTCCGCCGTGGTGAACGGGAAGGCGTCGTATTTTGTGCTGAGCTTGTCGATTGGGGCGGCGGGGATCATCTTCGGCCGCCAACGCGGCCCCGAGCTCGGGCGGCTCTTGGTCTCAGCTGAACCCGGCCACGGCGCGCGGCTGGTAGCTTTTCTCCAGCGACTCGACCTCCGCATCATCAAGCCGAAGGTCAACGGCGGCGACGGCGTCGTCGAGGTGGTGGCTCTTGGTCGCCCCCACAATGGGCGCGTCAATCCCGGGCTTACCCAGCAGCCAGGCCAGCGCGACCTGGGCGGGGGTAATCCCCCGCTTGGCTGCCACACCGAGTACTGCGTCGACGATGGACCGGTCCTGTTCGCCGTAGAGGGAGCGACCGAACTCGTCTGTCTCCGAGCGCGAGGTCTGTACCGTCCATGGGCGGGTCAACCGGCCCCGAGCCAGGGGGCTCCATGGAATGGCCCCGACGCCCTGATCGGCGCAAAGGGGGAGCATCTCGCGCTCCTCCTCCCGGTACAGCAGGTTGTAATGGTTCTGCATGCTTACGAAGCGGGTCCAGCCGTTCAGGTCAGCGGTGTAGAGGGCCTGGGCGAACTGCCAGGAGTGCATCGACGACGCGCCGATGTAGCGGGCCTTGCCGGCCTTGACGACGTCGTGGAGGGCTTCGAGGTCTCCTCGATCCGCGTGTCGTAATCCCAGCGGTGGATCTGGTAGAGATCGACGTAGTCCGTGCCGAGGCAGGACAGGCTGTTGTCAATCTCGTTGAGGATCGCCTTGCGGGACAAGCCCTGACCATTGGGCCCAGGCCGCATACGCCCGTGGACCTTGGTAGCGATGATGACCTCTTCCCGAGGGACCATCGACAGGAGGGTCTGACCGGTGATTTCCTCACTGCTGCCGGCCGAGTAGACGTTCGCCGTATCGAAGAAGTTGATACCGGCGTCCAGTGCTTGGCGGAAGAACGGCTCGGACTCCTCCCTGCCCAGCGACCAGGGATGGGCGCCACGGCTGGGCTCGCCGTAGCTCATGCACCCAAGGCAGATACGTGAGACCTGGAGGCCTGTGGTACCGAGAGGGACATAGTCCATGGATCACCTCTACCACAGGCGGTTCTCCAGGCCCACCGAGGCGAAGCAGTAGGCCTTAGGCGTATATCCACCTTAAGCCAGTTGGCGGCAACAACCTCGCCTTCAGCAGGATGCCAGTCATGGCGATGGCCCGACCAAGTGGGATTCTGCCCACGCTGCAGGAGGTCGTCGACGTCAAGGACGACCGAGTGCGGCGAACTTGACGCGTCACCTATCATCGTCCGCGAACATTCCCCTTAGAGGTGAGGAGACGGTGCTGTGGCGCAGAAGGTGGTGCGCGAGTTCATCGATGACATCGACGGCTCTGCGGCGGAGCGCACGTTCACGTTCGCAGTCGATGGAACCACCTACGAGATTGATCTGTCGAGTGAGAACATCGCCGAGTTTATGTCGGCCATCGGCGGATTCATCGAAAGCGCACGCAAGGTGAAGACCACGAGCAACGGGCGCCGTCAGCGTGGCGCGTCGACCACTGATTTGCCGAAGCGACGTGGGCGTCTCAACGAAGTCCGCGAGTGGGCTAGGAAAAACGGGTACAACGTGTCAGACCGTGGACGCGTCAGCGCGGAGGTGCTGGCTGCGTTTGAGAACCGGGGCTCGGCGACCGCGGCAGTGGAGTGACCGGAATCACCGCCATCGATGATGTCATTGGCCGGGTGGCGTTACGCGAGTCAGCTGGTCGTCTACCGGACTAAACGGTGCTATCGCATTAAGCGATCGGCCCACTCAGCCTGATCCACCTGACCATGCAGAAGCCGCGCAGTGAGCGTGAGTGTCTGACCCTCCTGCTTGGGTTCATGACGGGGACACCCTTCCTATAATGCAGCAGCGCCCTCACGGAGACCGCGGTCAAACAATGCAACAAAGCCTCGTGCAGGACCTGCGCCAGACGTCACGTCTGGGGCGCACCATAGCCGCCATAGCCGCCACCATCGGCGTGATCTACGGCTATGACCTGTCCAACATCGCCGGGGCGCTGTTGTTCATCACCGATCAATTCCACCTCAGTATTCGCCAGCAGGAGCTGGTCACCACGGCGGTTGTCGTCGGGCAGGTCGTTGGTGCGATCGTGGCTGGTTGGCTGGCCAACCGCTTCGGTCGCAAGCGCTGCATGGTGCTGCTCGCGGCGTCGTATGCGGTGTTCGCCGTGCTAGGCGCGCTGTCGGTTTCGGTGCCGATGCTCCTGCTCGTCCGCCTGTTGCTTGGCCTGACCGTGGGTGTGTCGGTGGTGGTCGTGCCGGTGTTCGTGGCCGAGTCGGCGCCTGCAAAGGTTCGGGGAGCGCTGCTGGTCGCCTACCAAGCGGCCACCGTCGTCGGGATCATCTTGGGCTATCTGGCCGCTTATGCTCTCGCCGACTCACATAACTGGCGCTGGATGTTGGGGCTGGCCGCCGTGCCAGCCCTGCTTGTGTTGACGCTGGTGATCCGGTTGCCCGACACCGCCAACTGGTACGTCCTCAAGGGGCGGCTCACCGAGGCTCGGCGAACCCTCAGCGCTGTCGAGCCCACCGCTGACGTGGACGCCGAGATCGCCGAGATACGCACAGCCATGTCGATGGGAAAAGGCGGGAGTCTGCGCGAGATGCTGCAGACGCCGTATCTGCGGGCCACCGTCTTCGTCGTCGGGCTGGGCTTTTTCATCCAGATCACCGGTATCAATGCCGTCGTCTACTACAGCCCGCGGATCTTTCAAGCGATGGGATTCACCGGGAATTTCGCTTTGTTGGTGCTGCCGGCTTTGGTCCAGGTGGCTTCCCTGGCCGCGGTGTTCGTCTCACTTGCCCTGGTGGACCGCCTTGGCCGGCGGCCCATCCTGTTGGGTGGCATCGGCATGATGATCGCCGCCAATGTGTTACTTGTCGGAGTGTTCGTGACGGGGAAAGACTTCGACGGTGCCCTGACCGTGCTGGGCTTCTTCGGCGTGCTGCTGTTTACGGTCGGGTTTACGTTCGGCTTCGGTTCTCTGGTCTGGGTGTACGCGGGTGAAAGTTTCCCCGCTCACCTGCGCTCGTTGGGCTCCAGCGCGATGCTCACCTCCGACCTGGTCGCCAATGTCATCGTCGCGGCGTTTTTCCTGACGTTGCTGCAGCAGCTCGGTGGCGCCGGGACCTTCGCCGTCTTCGGTCTGCTGGCTGTGGCCGGGTTCGTGTTCGTGCACCGGCTCGCTCCCGAGACTAAGGGCCGGCGTCTGGAAGAAATCCGTACCTACTGGGAAAACGGCGCCCGGTGGCCGCAGGCCACCTGACGGCCCCGAACTGGTCACAAGCCTGCTCAGCAAGGCGGATATGTCCACCGTCGCGCGCTAGAGCATCGCGCCTAAGTGGAGTGTCGCGATGGTGACCGCGCCGCCGAGGCGTGTGGGTCTGGTCCAGTCGTGCGGGCCGGCCACGAGGGTTGGAGGTCACGATAGTTGGTAAGCACAACTATCGTGCTTATAGTCAACGCTATCAGGCGCATCGTTTCGAGAGTTACGTTATGGGCACTCCGCTTGAGCAGGTGGAAGAGGAGCTCACGCTGTTGGTGTGTCGAGCACAACCGGTGCACCTGCACAACGAGGGCGGCGACCTGCGCCTTCTGGAACGCTCCGCCTATAACGTGCTTGGGCGGGCGCACGATGAGGGCGTTGTACGGCTGAGTGAGCTCGCCGCCACGTTCATGCTTGACACGTCCACGGTCAGCCGGCAGGTCGCCGCGTTGCAGGCCACGGGGCTGATCCGCCGTGACCCGGACCCGTCTGATCGGCGAGCTGCTCTGCTGAAGGTCACCCCCACTGGTCGGGATGTGTTGGAGCGCACGCGGGCCCAGCGGCGTCGGATACTGCACGACGTGCTTGCTACCTGGCCCATCCGGGATGTGGAGCTTTTCGCTGGTCTGCTCGCTAGGTTCAATGCGGATCTGCGTGAGCACGCTGCCGCCACGATCTCCGTACTCGCGCCCCGCTGACCGCCAAGGTCCGCTGGCCACACCCCCACCCTGCCCTTGCGATCCGTCGCGGAGGGACATCCGCGCCTTCGTGGAGGACCGCGTTCATGACCTCTCCTGAACCCCGCCTCGACTCCCGGCAACCGACCGAAGCGTCTCCGGCCTCCGTCACCATGCCGGTGCTCACCCATCAACAAATCCTTACCGTGCTGGTGGGGCTGATGCTGGGCATGCTGGTCGCCGCGCTGTCACAGACGATCGTGGCCACGGCGCTGCCCACGATCGTCGGTGAGCTCGGCGGGCAGGAGCAGCTGGCGTGGGTGGTGTCGGCCACCCTGCTGGCCTCCACCGTCTCGACGCCGGTTTGGGGCAAGCTGTCGGACCTGCATGGCCGTAAGATCATGTTCCAGGCGGCCATCGGACTGTTCCTCATCGCATCGCTGGCGGCCGGGTTCGCGCAGAATATGGCTCAGCTGATCGGCGCCCGCGGCGTGCAGGGACTCGGGGTCGGGGGCCTGATGGCCCTCTCTCAGGCGATCATCGGCGACGTGGTCAGTCCCCGAGAGCGCGGTCGCTACCATGGCTACATCGGCTCGGTGTTCGGCCTGGCAACCGTGGCCGGGCCACTGGCGGGCGGGTTCCTGGTGGAGCACGTGTCCTGGCGTTGGACGTTCTGGGTCGGCATCCCGATCGGCGTGGTGGCACTCGTGGTCACCGAGCGGGCGCTGCGATTCAGCTTCCCCCGCCGCCAGCACGCCATCGACTGGCTCGGTGCGTTCTTCATCGTTGCGTCGGTGAGCGCTCTGCTGCTGGTGCTGTCGCTGGGAGGCAAGGAGCTCGCCTGGAACTCCACCTGGACTTACGGTCTGCTGGCGATCACGCTGCTCACGCTGGGCGCCGCGATCTGGCAGGAGCGCCGGGCTGCCGAGCCGATCATGCCACCCCACCTGTTCACCGACCGGACCCTTGTGGTCACCTGCGTCGCCGGGTTCATGGTCGGTGTGGCCATGTTCGCGGCGATCATCTTCCTGCCGCAGTACCTGCAGATCGTCAAGGGCGAGTCCCCGACCGCGTCGGGCTTGCTCACGGTGCCGCTTGTGGCCGGCCTGCTGGCCACGTCCATCATCTCCGGGCGGATCATCACCCGCACCGGGCGCTACAAGATCTTCCCTGTGTTCGGGATGCTGATCGCGGCCGTCGGTCTCGGCCTGCTGTCCCTGCTGGACGTGGACACGTCGCTCGTTGTCACTGGCGCCTACATGTTGGTCACCGGCCTGGGTATCGGCATGGTCATGCAGGTTCTCGTACTCGCCGCCCAGAACGCCGTCGAGCAGAAGGACCTCGGCGTGGCCACCTCCGGCGCGACGTTCTTCCGTTCCATGGGTGGCGCTGCCGGCGTCGCGCTTTTCGGGGCGCTGTTGTCGCACCGCCTACATGACACCATCCCCGCCGCCCTGACCGAAGCCGGTGTCCCACCTGAGCGCCTCGCCGCCGTGGGTCGCCCTGCCACCTCCGGAACCCCTGCCGAGATCGCCGCGCTGCCCGAACCCGTCCACACCGCCGTCATCACCGGCTTCGCCGAGGCCATGCACACCGCATTCCTCTGTGTGGTTCCCTTCGTCGTCATCGGATTCCTCGTTGTGCTGTTCCTGCGCGAGACGGCACTGCGTCAACGGCCGACCGCCCAGGCCTATGACGGCGCCGTCACCGACGTGGCGTACCGCGATGGCGACCCGGCGCAACCCGTCAGCGATCCACAGGCCGTTCCGACAGACTCCGGCACCGGCAGCGCGACCGGGCGATTCCTGAAGAGATCGACCTAGCGGCCCCAACCGGCGAAACCACGGCCACGGACAGGAGCCGGCGCCGCACCTCTCAAGATGAGACGGCCATCCCCGGCGACCTCGTTACGCTCCGTAGGAGGTTCGCCCACTCTTGCTTTCAGCGTGAGAGGCCTCGAATGTCTGACCGGCCGGCCTGTTGCGGGCTGACTCATACCAAGGCGGTCGAGGACGCGCTGAGGACGATTTTTGTGCGCTCCGGCCGGGACGAGCCGGTCAGCACCTCGGCCCTCGCCTCTCACCTGGGCCTCACGCCGCCGACGGTGTCGACCATGCTCAAGCGGCTGACTGAGCACGGGCTGCTGGAGCGTTCTGACGACCACTGCGCACTGCTCACCCCGCACGGCCGCAAGCATGCCCAGGAGGTCGTCCGGCGGCACCGGTTGCTTGAGACGTTCCTGGTCATCGTGCTGGACCTGACCTGGGACGAGGTGCACGACGAGGCCGACGTGCTCGAGCACGCGGTGTCCGACCGGCTCGTCGACCGGATCGACGAGGTGCTCGGGCATCCCACCCGCGACCCGCACGGCGACCCGATACCGCCACCGGCAGGCCGGCACGACGAGGGCTGGGGGGCGCGGCTGGACACGGTGGCAACGGGCAGCCGGTTTCGCGTCGAGCGGGTCTATGACCGGGACAGCGCGGCGCTGCGCTACTTGGCCGGCCTGGGCGTGCGGCCGGGTGTGACCATCGAGGTGGGGGAGCGCAGCCCGTTCGGTGGCCCGCTCTGGATCGAGCTCAACGGTCAGCGCTGCGCGCTCGGCGACCCGCTCGTGTGCCTGGTGCACGGCCGGGAGGAGCGTTGACCGAACCTGCCCACCCCCACACCTCCCGGCGACGGTTCCTCGCCGGCAGCACGCTGGTCGGGACCGCCGGTGCGGCACTGGGAGCCAGCGCGTTGCTCGGGAGCCCCTCGGTAGCCCCCGTGCACACAGCGCACCGAGCACGGCACGACATGCACAGGGGTGGGTTGGCGGGTCCGACATTCCGCGCCGGTCGCAGCGTCGATCACAAGGCCAACCGGTTCAACCCGACGGAGCTGCTGCGCGACTTCGATGCCGGCACCACGTCACTGCTGCCGGACGGGCGAACGCTGCGTGAATGGAAGATCTTCGCCACCGACCATGAGATCGAGGTCGCGCCCGGCGTGCGGTTTCCGGCGTGGACATTCAACGCGCGGGTACCCGGGCCGACCTTGCGCGCCACGGCTGGTGACGTGCTGCAGGTGCAGTTCATGAACGGCTCGGCGCATCCACACACGATGCACTTCCACGGGATCCATCCGGCGGAGATGGACGGGGTGCCCGGGATCGGTGCTGGGCTCATCGAACCCGGCGCCAGCGTCACCTACACCTTCGACGCCGAACCGTTCGGGCTGCACCTCTACCACTGCCACGTCGGTCCGCTGGCCGAGCACATCGCCCGGGGGATGTATGGCACGTTCCTCATCGATCCGCCGCAGCCGCGCCCCGCGGCTGACGAGTTGGTGATGGTGATGCACGGCTACAACACCACCTTCGACGGCCAGGGCAACCAGCTCTACGCCGTCAACGGCATCCCGTTCCATTACATGTACGAGCCGGTCCGGGTGCGCCGCGGCGAGCTCGTTCGGATCTACCTGGTGAACATCCTGGAGTACGACCCGATCAACAGCTTCCACCTGCACGGGAACTTCTTCGAGTACTACCCGACGGGCACCCGGCTGCAGCCAGCGGAGTACACCGACACAGTCGTGCTCGGCCAGGGTCAGCGCGGCATCTGCGAGGTGCGGTTTCCGTACGTCGGCCGGTACATGTTCCACGCGCACAAGACCGAGTTCGCCGATCTGGGCTGGATGGGCTTCTTCGAGGTAGTCGAATGAACGGGAGCCGGTGATGCTGCGCCGTGCGGTGCGGCGCGCTCGCGGCTGGGTGCGCGCGATCGCGGCCGTGCTGACCCTCTCAACGGCGCTGTTCGTGGTAGGTGTGCTGGGTGGGCAGACACTGCCGCAGCGCAGCGGCCCGCCGATCGAGACCCTGGCCGTCGAACGCGCGGGACTGTCCCCGGGCACCATCGAGCTGACCGTGCGCAACACCGGGCCCGACCCGGTGCAGGTCGGCCAGGTCGCGGTCAATGACTCCTATGTGGGGTTCACCGGGGGCGAGGAGCCGATCGGGCGACTCAGCACCGGGACGCTTCGGCTTGACGTGCCGTGGCAGGACGGTCAGCCGTACCTGATATCGATCCTCACCTCGACGGGCGTGGTGATCGAGCACGAGATCCCGGTGGCGACGGTGACGCCTGCGCTGGACGGCGGTTCCGTCGGGCTCATGGTGTTGCTCGGTAGTTACGTCGGGATCATCCCTGTCCTGCTCGGGATGCTGTTCCTGCCAGCAGTGCGCCGGGTGAGCGCGCGGACGGTGCGCGTACTGCTGGCGCTGACCGTCGGGCTGCTGGCGTTTCTCGCTGCGGATGCTGCGATCGAGGCGATCGGACTCGCCGGGCAGAACGGTGCTGCGTTCGGTGGCGTCGCAGTCGTCGTGCTCGGTGCCGGCCTGGCTTTCCTGGCGTTGACCTCCGTGGACCGGTTCCTGCAAGCCCGCCGGGACCGGGGCGGGCCTGCGACGGCATCTCCGGACGGTCAACGGCTGGCGCTGATGATCGCGATCGGGATCGGGCTGCACAACCTCGGCGAGGGTCTCGCCATCGGGTCGGCCTACGCGATCGGTGCGCTGGCCATCGGTGGATCGCTCGTGATCGGATTCGCCATCCATAACACCACGGAAGGCCTCGCTGTGGTGGTACCACTGGCCGGGCGACCGGTGTCGCTGCCGCGCCTTCTCAGCCTGGGTTTGCTGGCCGGTGCACCTGCCGTGGCCGGGGCGCTGATCGGTTCCACAGTGGTTAACACCGAGCTGTCCGCATTTCTGCTCGGGATCGGCGTCGGCGCGATCCTCCAGGTCATCGTGCAGATC